>DATIUR010000263.1:0-4138 GCA_035466675.1 Anaeromyxobacteraceae bacterium
AGCTGGGCGAGCTGGGCGAGGAGGAGGAGGAGCTGGACGAGCTGGCCGAGCGCCTGAAGAAGGCCGGCCTGCCGCCGGAGGTGGACAAGGTCGCCCAGAAGGAGCTGAACCGGCTCAAGTCCATCCCCACCGCCAGCTCCGAGTACACCGTCGCGCGCACCTACCTCGACTGGATCGCCGACCTGCCCTGGTCGAAGCGGACCGACGACAACCTCGACATCGAGAACGCGCGGCAGATCCTCGACGCCGACCACTACGCCCTCCAGAAGATCAAGAAGCGCATCCTGGAGTACCTGGCGGTCCGCAAGCTCAAGAACGACATGCGGGGCCCCATCCTCTGCTTCGTGGGCCCGCCCGGCGTGGGCAAGACCTCGCTCGGCCAGTCGATCGCGCGCGCCACCGGCCGCAAGTTCGTCCGCCTCAGCCTGGGCGGCGTGCGCGACGAGGCCGAGGTCCGCGGGCACCGCCGCACCTACGTGGGCGCCCTCCCCGGCCGGATCATCCAGTCGATGAAGAAGGCGGGCACCGTCAACCCCGTGATGATGCTCGACGAGATCGACAAGCTCGGGGCGGACTTCCGCGGCGATCCCTCCGCGGCGCTGCTCGAGGTGCTCGACCCCGAGCAGAACAACTCCTTCTCCGACCACTACCTCGACGTGGCCTACGACCTCTCCAAGGTCATGTTCATCGCCACGGCGAACCTCCTCGACCCCATCCCCGGCCCGCTCAAGGACCGCATGGAGATCCTCGAACTCCCCGGGTACACGTTCGAGGAGAAGGTCCACATCGCCCGCAACCACCTCATCCCCAAGCAGCTCAGGGAGCACGGGCTCTCGTCCGAGTCGATCACGCTGACCGAGAAGGCCATCATCAAGATCATCATCGAGTACACGCGAGAGGCGGGCGTCCGGAACATGGAGCGCCGCATCGCCGACGTGTGCCGGGCCGTCGCGGTGGAGGTGGCGAGCGGGAAGGTGGCGATCGACGGCAAGCGCACCGTGGACGAGGGGGACCTCGCCGAGATGCTCGGGCCGGAGAAGTTCTACAACGAGACGGCCGAGCGCACGGAGATCCCGGGCGTGGCGACCGGCCTCGCCTGGACCGCCGCCGGCGGCGACATCCTCTTCATCGAGGCCACCCGGATGACCGGCAAGGGCTCGCTCACGCTCACCGGCCAGCTCGGCGACGTGATGAAGGAGTCGGCCCAGGCCGCCCTCTCCTACCTGCGCTCGAAGGCCGACGGCCTCGGCATTCCGGCCAACTTCCTCGAGAAGACCGACCTGCACATCCACTTCCCCGCCGGCGCCATCCCCAAGGACGGCCCCTCCGCCGGCGTCACCATCCTGACCGCGCTCGTCTCGCTCCTCACCGGCGTCCGGGTGCGCTCGGACGTCGCCATGACGGGCGAGGTGACCCTGCGCGGCCTGGTGCTCCCGGTGGGCGGGATCAAGGAGAAGGTGCTGGCGGCGCACCGCGCCGGGATCAAGCGGGTGATCATCCCCGCCCGGAACGAGAAGGACCTGATCGACGTCCCGGAGCAGGCCCGCAAGGAGCTGGACTTCGTCTTCGCCGGCCACATGGACGAGGTGCTGGCCGCCGCCCTCGAGGAGAACCCGCTCGGGCGCAAGCCTCCGCCGACGCCGCCCGAGGGCGAGGGAGAGAAGAAGACCCCCAAGCCGGAGAAGCCTCCCGAGGTCCGGGCCTGAGGCACCGGCGCGCCGCCGAGGACGCGCCCGATGCCGCCCGTCGCCCTGCTGACCGGGACGCCCGGAGGGATCCTCGACGCCGTCTCGCGGCGGCTCGCGGAGGCGGGCTGGGAGACTCGGCACGTGCCGCTCCCCCCGGACGGCGCGGCCGCGGCGCCCGTCCGGCGCGCCGACGCGGTGGTCCACGTAGGCGTGCGGACGCCGCGCGACCTCGACGAGGAGGCCCGCGTCCGCGTCGAGGCCGCCGCGGCCTTCGGCGCCGCTGCGCTCGCCCGCGAGACCTCGGCCCAGCGACTGCTGCACGTCTCGACCACCGCCGTGTACGGGCGGCCGCGCAACCTGCCCTGCCGGGAGGGCGAGCTCAAGGACCCGCGAACCGCCTTCGAGCGGATCCGGTGGCGCGCCGAGCAGGCCAGCTGGTCGGCCTTCCGCCGCGGTGCCCCGCTCACCGTGCTGCGCCCCACCCTGCTCTACGGGCCCGGCCTGCGCGGCGGGCCGGTCCGCGCCCTGGCGCTGGTGTCGCTCTTCAACCAGGGCAAGCGGCGGGTCCCCATCCTGCGCCGCGGACCGGTGGCCCACCTCGTCCACGTCGAGGACCTGGCCCGGGCCGTGCTCCACGTGCTCGAGCGGCCGGACGACCGCGACGTGGTCGGGCGGGCGTTCAACGTCGGGGACGAGGCGCCCCTCCCGCTGGCCGAGCACGTGGCCTCGGCCCTGTCGGCTCTCGGCTACGAGCCCGGCAAGGTCCTCCCCTCGCTGCCGCGCCTCACCGCCTTGCTGCTCTGGCTCTTCCGGAGCGTCCCGGACCGCGCCCTGCTCGACCGCGTGAACCGCCGCTTTCACCGGGGGTGGCGCCGCGTGCACGCCGCCGGCGGCGCGCCGGCCCTGTGGCCGCGGGTCGAGCGGGAGGCTCTCCACTGGATGAGCACCGACCACTACTACGACACCTCCCGCCTCCAGGCGCTGGGATGGAGGGCCGCTCACCCCGTCTCCATCGACGCGCTGCCCGCCGTCGTGCGCTCGCTCGTCTCCGGTGGCCTGCTCCCGGAGGGGGGTGCGAGCCGGGCCGCCCGCTGACGGTCTCGGGGCACCCCGGGCCGCCGATCGTGGCGGCGGTGTCCGGGAGGTGGCCGCACCCGGGCATCCGTGTCATAGTCCAAGAGCGCAACCCGGCATGGCTGTCGCGGTTCGCGCCGGGAACTTCAGGTGGAATCGGGCGAGAGGCGGGACCGAACCGGCCCAGGGGGCGGCGCCGCGGCGGCGGCTGCGGCGATCCGCGTCCTCGGCCGCTACGAGCTCCTGGAGATGGTCGGGAGCGGCGGCATGGCCGCGGTCTACCGCGCCCGGGACACGGCGCTCGATCGCGAGGTGGCGGTGAAGCTGCTGCACCCGCACCTGGCCGGCGCGCCGGAATCGCGCGCCCGCTTCGCCCGCGAGGCGCGGGCGGTGGCCCGGCTGGCCCACGCGTTCATCCTCGAGATCCACGACTACTCCGGGGACGGCGCGCTCGAGGCCTACCTCGTCACCGAGTTCGTCCACGGCCCCACCCTGCGGGCGTTCGCCCAGGCGGTCGGCTTCGGCGCGCCCGAGATCGCCGTGCTGGCCGGCCGCGCGCTGGCCGACGCGCTCGTCCACGCCCATTCCGCCGGGGTCATCCACCGCGACCTCAAGCCGGAGAACGTCCTCCTGCGCCTCGGGGAGAAGCCCGCCCTGAAGCTGGCCGACTTCGGGATCGCCCGGATCCTCGCCTCCGACGAGCGGATGACCATGACCGGGGCGCTGGTCGGCTCGCCCCACCACATGGCCCCGGAGATCGTGGAGGGACGGGACGCCGACACGCGCAGCGACATCTTCTCCCTGGGGACGCTCCTCTACTGGCTCGCCACCGGCCGCCTTCCCTTCGCCGCGTCCGGACCGACCGCCATCCTCCGGCGGGTCCTGGAGGGTGACTTCGAGGACAGCCGGGCCGCCGAGCCGCGGGTGCCGGACGCCCTGGCGGAGCTGGTGGACCGCTGCCTGTCGGTGGACCCGGCGCGCAGGCCCCAGACGGCCAGCGAGGTGCGCGACGAGCTCGACCGGGTCCTGCTCGAGGTCGGGATCGACAGGCCGGCCGAGGAGCTGCTCTCCTTCCTGCGGGATCCGGCGGCCTACCGGGCGGCCTTCCCCGCTCGCGCCGTGGCGGCGCTGGGCGCGCTCGCCGACGAGGCGGCGGCCTCCGGGGCCACCGCCCGCGCCCTGCGCCACTACTCGCGCATCCTCGCCATCGACCCGCAGAACCGCGAGGTGCCGGTCAAGATCGCCCGCCTGGCGCGGCGGGCCCGGGCGCGGCGCGCGGCGGCCATCGCGGGCGTGGTGGCCCTGTCCATCGCGATCGTCGCCGGCGCCGCGGCGGCCCTGGTGTGGGCGCGCTCCAGCCGGCCCACGCCTCCCCA
>DATIUR010000264.1:0-7201 GCA_035466675.1 Anaeromyxobacteraceae bacterium
CCGGTGAAGGCGGGCACGCGCTTCGGCCCGGAGCTCTTCCAGAAGGTCTGGGACTACCACTTCGAGTGGACGAACGAGTTCTTCGCCGAGCAGGACCGGATGGGGGCGGTGGCGCGGTTCGACCGCTCCAAGGCGCCGGTCATCATGGACCTGCTCAGGGGCCAGCTCCTCTCGCCGCGCTGGGTGCAGCACAGCGCCCGGGTCCTCTTCGTGGTCGGGCAGGCCGGCGCCGCGGAGCGGGCCGGGATCCTCGAGGCCCTCTTCGCCTGCCGCTCGCGCGCCGAGGTGGCGAAGCGGGTGCGGGCGGGCAAGCTCCCGGAGAGCGTGCTCGCGGTGCACGACTACGTCTACGACGTGTTCGACGGGGACGGGGCGAGGCCCCGGCCCGCGGCCCGCAGGCCGAGGAAGACCGGGCCGGCGCGGAGGAAGGCCGCCGCCCGGCGGCCGCCGAAGGGCGCCGCCGGCAGGGCGGGGAAGGCGCGGCCGGCCAGGCCGGCGCGCAGGAAGAAGGTGGCCCGGCGGCGGTGAGCCGGGTCACCTCCGTTTTCCGACATCACTCCCCGTTCTCCCCACATGGCCGCCCGGCGCGGCGGCGCGCGGGCGCGTGCTAGCCTTCCCGGCATGCCCGATCCCCTCGAGCCCCGGCCGGTAGCCGCCCTGGACGGCGACCACGACACCATCCGCTCCGGCATCTGGCTGGCGAAGCCGTTCCTGTCGGTCGAGGCCTTCCCGGAGTCGCTCGTGCTCACCGCCGCCGACGCGCGGCTCGCCCCGAAGCTGGCGAAGCCGGTCTGCCTGTTCCGCCGGCGGGTCGGCCCGCACGTGGTGGAGCTGCTGCTCGAGCGCGGCGAGGACCGGAGCGTGGACCTGGCGCTCCGCATCCCCACCGCCGAGAGCCAGTTCAAGGACCCCTACGTCCTCATGGAGGCGGAGGCCGGGAACACGCGCGAGGTGGCGGTGCGCGAGGTCCAGTTCCACCTCCACGGCAGGATCCCCGAGGCGGACGTGGCCGCCGCCGACTGGGCGGGCTTCTTCGCCGCGGCGGCGCGCAAGCTCGGGGCGCTGCGCCCGAAGCGGAAGGCGGGACCGGCGCGGAAGAGGCCGGCGGCGCGGAAGCGCGGCGCGAGAGGGAGCACCCGCCCGTCGCGGCGCTGAGCCGGCGCCTCTTTCGGCCGTCAGCGTCCTTTTTCCCCCCCGGCCGGGCCGGTGGCGGCCTTGGGGCGGAAGCTTGCCTCGCCGCCCGCTAAGTCCCTGCCTCGTCCTGGCTCGCTGCGGGGGTTCCATGAGCTCGAAGAAGAAGCTTTGGCTCGGTGTCGTCTCGGGTCTTTTCGCGCTGGTCGTCCTGCTGGTCGGCGTGAAGGGGGGCCAGATCGTCGCGATGATGGAGGCGGGCGCGTCCTTCGCTCCGCCGCCCGAGGCGGTCTCCGCCGCCAGGGTCGAGAAGGTCGAGTGGGTCGGCACGCGCCCGGCCATCGGCTCGCTGGTGGCGGACCGCGGCGTGACGCTCTCCGCGGAGCTGCCCGGAACGGTGCGCCAGATCTCGTTCCGGGCGGGCTCCTCGGTGGAGCCGGGGCAGGTGCTCGTCCGTCTCGACACCTCCACCGAGGAAGCGCAGCTCGTGGCGGCCCGCGCCGACGCCTCCCTGGCCCGGCAGAACCTGGAGCGCGCCCGGATCCTCCGCGAGACCGAGAGCAACACCCGGGCCGACCTCGACGCCGCCGAGGCCCGCGCGGCGTCGGCCGACGCCCAGGTCGCCACGCTGGAGGCGACCATCGCCAAGAAGAACATCCGCGCACCCTTCGCCGGCCGCATCTCCATCCGCCAGGTGGAGCTGGGCCAGTACGTCGCCCCGGGGCAGCCCATCGCCTCCCTCCAGTCGGTGACGCCGATCCACGCCGAGTTCTCGGTCCCGCAGCAGGTGCTGGCCGAGCTGCGGCCCGGCCAGCAGGCGAGCCTGCGGACCGACGCCTTCCCGGGCTCGAGCTGGAAGGGAACGGTCACCACCGTGAACCCGGAGGTGGACGTCGCCACCCGCACCGTCCGGGTCCGGGCCACCTTCGGAAACGACGACGGCCGGCTGCGCCCGGGGATGTTCGCCAACGTGGAGCTCTTCTCGGAGGGGAGCCGCCCGGCCCTGATCATCCCGGCCACCGCGGTCCTCTACGCGCCCTACGGCGACTCCGTCTTCGCGCTCGAGGAGAAGAAGGACGAGGCGACCGGACGGACCGCCACGGTGGCCCGCCAGAAGTTCGTGCGCCTGGGCGACCGGCGCGGGGACTTCGTGGCGGTGGTCTCGGGGCTCGAGGCGGGCGAGACCGTCGTCTCCGCCGGCGCCTTCAAGCTGCGGAACGGGACGGCGGTGGCGGTGCAGCCCGACCTCGCCCCCGACCCCGAGCTCGCCCCGACGCCGAAGGACCAGTGACGGCCGCCCGGCCGGAGCGACGCCCATGAAGCTCACCGACCTCTTCGTCCGGCGGCCCGTCATCGCCGTCGTCGTGAACCTCGTCATCGTGATCGCCGGCCTCCAGGCGATCCGGTCTCTCAACGTCCGCCAGTACCCGCGCAGCGAGAACGCCTCGGTGACGGTGACCACCGCCTACGTGGGCGCCAGCGCCGAGCTGGTGCGCGGCTTCGTCACGACCCCGCTCGAGCGGGTGATCGCCGCCGCCGACGGCGTGGACTACATCGAGTCCCAGTCCGCCCAGGGCCTCTCCACCATCAACGCCCGGCTCGAGCTGAACCAGGACGCCACGCGCGCCCTGGCCGAGATCGGCTCCAAGGTGGACCAGGTGCGGGGCGACCTCCCGCCGGAGGCGGAGGTACCCATCCTCAACGTCGAGTCGGCCGACACCCAGTTCGCCTCGGCCTACCTCTCCTTCTCCTCCGAGTTCCTGAAGCAGAACGAGATCACCGACTACCTGGTCCGGGTGGTCCAGCCGCGCCTCTCCGCCATCGAGGGCGTGCAGCGCGCCGACATCCTGGGGGCCCGCACGTTCGCCATGCGGATCTGGCTGCAGCCGGACCGGATGGCAGCCCTCAACGTCTCGCCCGCCCAGGTCCGCCAGGCGCTCGCCGCCAACAACTACCTGGCGGCGGTGGGCCAGACCCGGGGGTCGCTCGTCCAGGTGAACCTGACCGCCAACACCGACCTGCGCTCGGTGAAGGAGTTCCAGGACCTGGTGGTCCGCCAGCAGGACGGCGCGGTGGTGCGACTGGGCGACGTGGCCGACGTGGTGCTGGGGGCCGAGGACTACGACGTCGCCGTGAACTTCAGCGGGCAGACCGCGGTCTTCATGGGCATCTGGCCTCTCCCGAACGCGAACTCGCTCGACGTGATGGCGCTCGTCCGGGCCGAGATGGAGTCCCTCCAGATCGAGCTCCCGGAGCAGATCGCCGCGCGCATCGCCTACGACGGGACCGCCTACATCCGGAACGCCATCTCGGAGGTGGAGAAGACCCTGGGCGAGACGCTCCTCATCGTGGTGCTGGTGATCTTCCTGTTCCTGGGGTCGCTGCGCTCGGTGCTGGTCCCGCTGGTGGCCATCCCGGTCTCGCTGGTCGGCGCGGTCTTCCTCATGCAGGCGTTCGGCTTCACGGTGAACCTGCTCACCCTGCTCGCCATCGTGCTCTCGGTGGGGCTCGTGGTGGACGACGCCATCGTGGTGGTCGAGAACGTGGAACGCCACCTGCGCGACGGGATGAAGCCGTTCGACGCGGCCCTGCGCGGCGCGCGCGAGCTGGTCGGGCCCATCATCGCCATGACCATCACGCTCGCGGCCGTCTACACGCCCATCGCCTTCCAGGGCGGGCTGACGGGCTCGCTCTTCCGGGAGTTCGCCCTCACCCTGGCCGGCGCGGTGACCATCTCCGGCGTGGTGGCGCTCACCCTCTCCCCGGTGATGTCGGCCCACCTGCTCCGCCGGGGGCAGGAGGAGAAGGGCCTGGCCGGACGGATCAACCGCGGCTTCGACCGGCTCAAGGCGGTGTACGCCCGGCACCTCGACCGGGCCCTGGAGGCGCGCGGCGCCCTCTACGCCGCCTGGGCGGTGGTGAGCCTGCTCGTGGTGGCCATGTTCACGCAGGCGCCGCGCGAGCTCGCCCCCACCGAGGACCAGGGCGTCATCTTCGGGATCGTGAACACCCCCGCGAACTCCACCATCGACCAGGTGATGCCCTACACGCGGGCCGTGCACGCGGCGGTGATGTCGGCCCCGGAGTCGCGCTTCACCTTCCAGGTCACCTTCCCGAACGGCGGGTTCTGGGGCGTCGGCCTCAAGCCCTGGGAGGAGCGGGAGCGGACCGCCGCCCAGGTCCTCCCCGACGTGCAGGGGAAGCTCTCGCTCATCCCGGGCATCCAGACCTTCCCCATCCTGCCGCCGGCGCTTCCGGGCGGCGGGACGTTCCCGGTGGAGGTGGTGATCGCCTCCACCGCCGAGACCCGGGAGATCCTGGGCCTGGCCGAGCAGCTCCAGCAGAGGGCCGCCGCCAGCGGGATGTTCGCGTTTCCGCCCCTCGTCGACGTGAAGATCGACCAGCCCCAGTCGGAGATCGAGATCGACCGGGACAGGGTGGCGGAGATGGGGCTCGACCTGCAGACGGTGGGGCAGGACATCGCCGCGGCGGTGGGCGGCAACTTCGTGAACCGCTTCAGCGTGGGGGGCCGCAGCTACAAGGTCATCCCCCAGCTCGCCCGCACCGAGCGCCTCAACCCGGAGCAGCTCCGGGACGTCCACGTCACCGGGCCGAACGGCCAGCTCATCCCGCTCTCCGCCGTCGCCCGGATCCGCGACTCGGTCACGCCCCGCTCGCTCAACCGCTTCCAGCAGCTCAACGCGGTGAAGCTCTCCGGCGTGGCGATCCGCCCGCTCGACCAGGCCCTCGCCTTCCTGGAGGACGAGGCCTCCCGGATCCTTCCCAAGGGGTACGTGATCGACTACACCGGCGAGTCGCGCCAGCTCCGCACCGAGGGGGACCGCTTCCTGCCGGCCTTCCTGCTGGCGGTGGTGCTCATCTTCCTGGTGCTGGCGGCGCAGTTCAACAGCTTCCGGGACCCGTTCGTGATCCTGGCCGGCTCGGTGCCGCTCGGCATGTTCGGCGCGCTGGTGCTCACCTTCCTCGAGATGCCGAACCCCAGCGTCCCGTTCTTCACCGACGGCTGGACCACCACCCTCAACGTCTACTCGCAGGTGGGGCTCGTCACGCTGGTGGGGCTCGTCTCCAAGAACGGCATCCTGATCGTCGAGTTCGCGAACAAGCTCCAGGAATCGGGCCTCTCCAAGATCGAGGCGGTGAAGCAGGCCGCGGTGACGCGGCTCCGGCCCGTCCTCATGACCAGCGTGGCCACCGTGTGCGGCCACTTTCCCCTGGTGCTCGTGACGGGTCCCGGCGCGGAGGCGCGGAACTCCATCGGGCTCGTGCTCGTGACCGGGATGGCCATCGGCACGGCCTTCACGGTCTTCTTCGTGCCCGCCATCTACCTGCTCATCGCGCGCGACCACCGGGCCGAGGGGCGCGTCCGGGAGCCCCTCCCCGCGCCGGGGACGGAGGCGGAGCAGCCGGCAGGGGGCTGAGCCACGGGTCCCCCCGCCGTCGTATCATCCCGCCGTGCCCGCGAGATCCCATCCCGGCGGCGAGGACCCCGGGGCGCTCGGCTTCCCCGGGGGGGCCGGCGCCCTCTCGCACCTCCGCGTGCTCGACCTGTCGCGGGTCCTGGCCGGCCCCTGGGCCACGCAGGTGCTGGCCGACCTCGGCGCCGAGGTGATCAAGGTGGAGCGCCCCGGGACGGGCGACGAGTCGCGCGCCTGGGGTCCCCCCTTCCTCCGCGACGCACGCGGCGAGGAGACGGGCGAGTCGGCCTACTTCCTCTCCGCGAACCGCGGCAAGAAGTCGATCGCGGTGGACCTCTCCCGGCCCGAGGGCCAGGCCATCGTCCGCCGGCTGGCGCAGCGGGCCGACGTCCTCGTCGAGAACTTCAAGGTGGGCGCGCTCGACCGGCTCGGCCTCGGCTTCGCCGCGCTCTCCGCCGCGAACCCGCGGCTCGTCTACTGCTCCATCAGCGGCTTCGGCCAGACCGGCCCCTACCGCGACCGCGCCGGATACGACTTCCTCGTCCAGGGGATGGGCGGCCTCATGAGCGTCACCGGCGAGCCGGACGGCGCGCCGGGGGGCGGCCCCATGAAGGTGGGCGTGGCGGTGGCCGACGTCCTCACCGGCATGTACGCCGCCACCGCGGTGCTGGCCGCCCTGGCCTGGAGGGACCGGACCGGCCGGGGGCAGCGGGTGGACCTCTCGCTCCTCGACGTGCAGGTGGCCACGCTGGCGAACCAGGCCCAGAGCGCGCTCGTCACCGGCCGCCCGCCGGCGCGGATGGGGAACGCCCACCCGAGCATCGTCCCCTACCAGGCCTTCGCCGCGATGGACGGCCACCTCGTGCTGGCGGTGGGGAACGACGCCCAGTTCGCCCGCTTCTGCGAGGTGGCCGGGCTGCCGGAGCTGGCGCGCGACCCGCGCTTCGCCACCAACGCCGCGCGGGTGCGGAACCGGGAGGACCTCGTGGCCCGGCTCGCACCGGTCCTCTCCGCCCGGCCGGCGGGGGACTGGATCCGGGCCCTGGAGGCGGCGGGCGTGCCCTGCGGCCCCATCAACGACCTGGCGCAGGTGTTCGACGACCCCCAGGTGCGGGCGCGCGGGATGCGCGTCGAGGTCCCGCACCCGCTCGCCGGCGCGGTGCCGCTCGTGGCCTCGCCCCTGCGGCTCTCCGACACCCCGCCGCGCCACGGCACGCCGCCGCTCCTCGGCCAGCACACCCGCGAGGTGCTGATCGAGGCGCTCGGCATGGATCCGGCGGAGGTCGAGGCGCTGCGCGAGCGCGGCGTCGTCGGCGTCGCGCCGGCGAAGGAGGACGCATGACGGTCGAGTCGAAGCCCTCGCCGCCGGCGGGAGCGCGCCGCATCTCCGGCGTGCTCGCCCCGGTGCTGACCCCGTTCCGCCCGGACCTGTCGCCCGATCCGGACCGGCACGCCCGCCTCTGCCGCTGGCTGCTCGAGCACGGCTGCTCCGGCCTCGCCCCCTTCGGCACGACCAGCGAGGCGAACTCGCTCTCGGTGGAGGAGCGGGTGGAGCTGCTCGACGCCCTGGTCGACTCGGGGATCGACCCGGCCCGGCTCGTCCCCGGCACCGGCTGCTGCGCCCTGCCCGACAC
>DATIUR010000265.1:0-6438 GCA_035466675.1 Anaeromyxobacteraceae bacterium
CTTCTGGAAGAGCGCGTCCAGGGCGTCGCGCGGGCTCTCGGCCCGCGGCGGGGCCTCGCCGAACAGGGCCGCCAGCTGGGCCCGCGCGGCGGCGCCCTGGTTGCCCCGGCGCCGGGAGGCGCCGTCGCCCATCTGGAAGAGCTCGCAGGAGTTGCCGGCCTCCTTGTCCACCACGTTGTCGGCGTGGGGCTCGCGGCAGGCGTGGGGCGAGGCCTCGTCGTGGTGGCGGCAGTTCAGGCAGGCGTGCAGGTCCGCGTCGCAGGCCGGGCAGGAGGCGCGGCGGCCGACCGGCCCCTCCACCCGGAGCTCCGCGCCGCAGGCGTGGCAGCTGGTCGCCATGGCGGTATCATAGTCCCGCGGGGGGCGTGGTGGGACGGCAGCCGTACGCCTCATGAGCGAGCGGATCCCCTTCGGCAGGTACCTCCTCGGCGACCGCATCGCGGTGGGCGGGATGGCGGAGGTGTTCACCGCGGTCCCCGCGGACGGGCCGGCGCGGCTCCTGGCGGTGAAGCGGATCCTCCCCACCCTGGCCGAGGACCGCCAGCTGGTGGGGATGTTCCTCGACGAGGCGCGCATCGCGGCGCAGCTTCGCCACCCGGGCATCGCCGCCATCCACGACCTGGGACGGCACGGGGACGCCTACTTCATCGCCATGGACTACGTGGCGGGCGCCACGCTCCGGGCGCTGCTCGACCGGCTCCGGGCGGCCGGCGAGCGCCTCCCCATCGCCCTGGCCGCGCAGGTGGCCCACCGCGTGGCCGACGCGCTCGACTACGCCCACCGGGAGCGGGACGCGCGGGGCCGCCCGCTCCGGCTGGTGCACCGCGACGTCTCGCCGGCCAACGTCCTGCTCGGGTTCGACGGGGAGGTGCGCCTCATCGACTTCGGCATCGCCCAGGCGGCCATCTCCACCCGCGCTCCCGACGCGGTCCTCCGGGGAAAGTTCGGCTACATGAGCCCGGAGCAGGTGCGCGGCCTCCCGGTCGACCGGCGCGCCGACGTCTTCTCGCTCGGGATCGTGCTGCACGAGATGCTGGCCGGGGAGCGGCTCTTCACCGGTCCCTCCGAGCTGGCGGTGCTCGAGAAGGTGCGGAGCGCCGAGGTCCGCCCGCCCTCGGAGCGGAACCCGGCGGTGCCGCCGGCCCTCGACGACGTCGTCCTCCGGGCGCTCGCCCGCGAGGCCGGGGATCGCTACTCCTGGGCGAGCGAGCTCCGGGACGCGCTCGAGGCCTGGCTCCCGGCGGCGCCGGCGCAGCCTCCCCCGCTGGCGGGCCTGCTGGCGGGGCACTTCGCCGAGGAGATCCACCGGGAGCGGTCCCGCGCCGAGCGGCTCGGGGCCTGACGGCGGAGCCCGCCTGGCGGGGGCCCGTCGCGAGGCGCGTGATGCCGCCGCGGCTCACGAATCGTCATGGGTCGGATCCGCGGAACGCGGTGCGGGTCCACGGGCCCCGCGGGGGAGGCGTTCCCCTCGGCGCTCCGCGCCTCGGGCAACGCCCCCCGCGGGTCCCTGTCCCGCCGGCGGCTGCGGTCGCCGGCGCGGCGAGACCCGGGCCCGCGCCGCGCAGCGAGCCGTCGGCGAGGGCCTGCCGGTTCCCTGGCAGCTGCGGTGCAACGCATGTCCAGCCGCAGCCTTCCCGCTGGACGCGCTCGGCTGGTCTGCGTTGCCGCAGGGGTTCCGGGCGCGGGGGAGACGGTTCCGGATTCGACGGCGACGGTCCACGCCCCGGCGAGCAAGCGCGCGGGCAAAGGGCTCGTCCGCGCCGCGTCGGAGACGGATGGGGTGGGAGGCTCGCCACCGAGACGCGGCCAGCGGCCGGACCGGGCAAGTCCCACCCCCGAGCGCTTCGAGGATCGCGATCGGTCGTCTCTAGCCGGCGTGCCGCCGCCACTCGACCATCAGGCAGCGGTCCTGCACCACCTGGATCCCCGCCCGGGCCAGCGCCTCGGCTGCCGCGTCGTTGCGGATGCCGGCCTGGAGCCACACGGCGCGCGGCTTCTTGGCGAGGATGTCGTCGAGGTGGCCGGGCACGTCGGCGGGCCTGCGGAAGACGTCCACGATGTCGATCGGGCCCGGCACGTCGGCGAGCTTGCGATAGACCTTCTTCCCGAGGATCTCGCCGACCTCCGGGTAGTAGACGGGCACGGGCACGACCTCCACGCCCCGCCCGTCGAGGAACTGCGGGACGTAGAAGGCGGCCTGGTCGGCCTGGCGCTCCGTCTTGATGCCCAGCACCGCCACGCGCCGTGAAGAGCGGACGAGCGCGCCGATGCTGGCGTCGTCCTCGAGCAGGTTTCGCCGCCAGTCGTCCATCCTTGCCTCCCTCCGGCCGCCCGCCGCCCGGCGGGGAATCCCTAACCCGACCGGAGCCGCTCGGCTCGCCGGCGGTTCGCCGCAGCCGCCGCCACCGAGGCCCCAGCCGGGTCGTAAGCACGCGGATCCTGTCCCGAAAGTTCCAGGCGCAGGTGTGCGCCTCCGGCCGACGGGTGCGC
Source organism: Anaeromyxobacteraceae bacterium (assembly GCA_035466675.1). GTDB lineage: Bacteria > Myxococcota > Myxococcia > Myxococcales > Anaeromyxobacteraceae > Anaeromyxobacter. The sequence goes on from DATIUR010000265.1 coordinate 2,491, forward strand.
ACCTTCGACCAGATGGACCCCGGTCGCGAGCATCGAACGAAATATCAATAAATCCAGTGTCTTGACGGCAAAACCGGCCCGCCGGCCGCACGCTTCGAAAAATGGACACCGCCCCGGCGCCGCCTAGGATGGCTGCATGGACGCGAAGAGGAAGCCCGGTGGTGCGGTGGTGACGGAGGGCGCGGCGCAGGCCGTGCTCCGCCGCGGCGCGGCGCGCGATCTCTCCCCCGAGGAGGAGAAGGTCATGCGGATGCGCCTCGGAGCGTCGCCTCCCCACGCGGCTCCCCTCGAGCGCGCCGCCCAGGGCCTCACGGACCTCGAGATCGAGGTCCTGGCCTACGAGATCGAGGCGTTCATGAAGGCGCGCGCCCGGCGCGTGAACGGGGTCCATCGGCCCGCGCCGGCCGCGGTTCCCTCGCGGACGAAGGAGAAGATCGTCCGCTCCCTGCGGCGGAAGAGCTAGGCGGCCCTCAGGAGCCGTGCGTGCAGGTGCACGCTCGCACCTGAGCGGTCTCCGTCTTCGGCTGGGTCTGCTGCGCGGCCTGCTCGGTCGCCGCAGCAGCCTTGCGATCGAAGGCGGTGTCGGCCGCCAGGGTGGAAGAGCCGGCCATGGCGAGCATGCCGGCGAGAATCATCCGCTTGGTCACGTTGGACTCCTCGGGCCGGCTGGGTCGGAATCGGGCCGCCGGCCGGCGCGGCGGCCCGGATCGATCGATCACCAAGGCATCTCGCGTGCCACGCCGGGCGCCCCGACGCCCCCGGAACCACGCGCACGGCGCGAGCCCGGCGCGCGCGCTCGTGACCTCGCCGGCCACCCTGTGATCCGCGCGGTCACGGCCCGCGATCCCCGTCCGGCCGGCGCAGGCCGGCCGGCGCGACACGTTGTCGCATGCCGAATCGCCCGTCGCCCGATCCCGCTCGAACCCGCGGGGGCCGTGCGCGCGCTGGGCCGGCCCCCGATCCTCCCCCCGTCCAGCCGCTCTCGCCACAGCAGCAACGAAAGGACACACCATGCACGCTGCCCTTCGCCGTCCGGCGCGCCTCGCCGCCCTGACGGCCCTCCTCGCCGTGGCAGGACCCGCCGGCGCCGCCCAGCCGGACGGGAAGTCGGCCAAGGTCTGCACGACCTGCCACAAGACCGCCGAGCCCGGCACCCTCCGCGGCCACTTCGACCAGGCGTCGATGAAGTCGCGGTCGTTCCAGATGAAGATCGACGGCGAGGTCGAGGTCCTCACCTTCGACCCGGCCGCCCTCAAGGTCGTGAACGCCACCGAGACCGGCGACCTGGAGAAGGTCCTGAAGGGGATCCGGGCCGGGGCCGAGGCGCGCGTCGAGTACACGCTCGACGGGAACGTGAAGCGGGCGAGCGTCCTGTCGCTGAAGCCCAAGCTCGCGGTCCCCGAGGAGAAGCAGGTCAAGACCGAGGAACTGGAGAAGCTCGTCGCCCTCGGCCCGGCGAAGGGGAAGTACTTCCTCTTCGACGCCCGGCCCGCCCCGAAGTTCGCCGAGGGCCACATCCCCACCGCCGAGAACCTGCCCTTCCCCGCGTTCGAGAAGGAGAAGGGGAAGCTCCCGGCGGACAAGGGCGCGCTGGTCGTCTTCTACTGCGCGGGAGCCACCTGCGCGATGAGCCCGGCCGCGCGCGACGCCGCCGAGAAGCTCGGCTACACCAACGCCAAGGCCTACCACGAGGGGATCCCGGTCTGGTCGAAGAAGAACCCGCTCGCGCTCTCCCCGAAGCTCCTCAAGGAGGCGTGGCTGGACAAGGGGCAGCCCATCATCGTCCTCGACGCCCGCAAGAAGGCGAAGGGCGTGATCCCGGGCTCCGCGGCCATGACCGACGGCTCCCAGAAGTCCGTCGACCGCCTGTACCAGTTCCGCAAGGTCAAGCCGCCCATCGTCGTCTACGACGAGGACGGGACGAAGAACGCCCAGGTGGTGGCGAGGGCCATCATCGCGTCCGGCCAGGCGGCGATGGTCCTCACCGGCGGCGTCCAGGCCTGGAAGGCCGCGGGCTACCCGCTCGCCGACGGCGCGCCGGCGGCCGAGATCGTCTTCGTCCCGAAGCCCAAGCCGGGCTCGATGCCGGTCGACCAGTTCAAGACGCTCGTCGCGGCCATCCCGGCCGGCACGGTCGTCCTCGACGTCCGCGGCGCCGACGAGGTCGCGGGCGGCGCCATCCCGGGCACGCTCCACATCCCGGCCGACCAGGTGGCGGGGCGCCTCGCCGAGCTGCCGAAGGAGAAGCGGATCGTCACGCACTGCTCCACCGGCACCCGGGCCGAGATGACCTACAACGTCCTCAGGGGCGCGGGCTACCCGGACGTCGCCTTCCTCGACGCGCCGGTGGACTTCGACGGCGGCCAGGTCGAGATCGGCGAGTAGCCGAGCTAGAGGCGGTCCACGAGCGCCCTCGCCGCCTCGCGCGGCGAGGGCGCTGCCTCGCCGGGCCCGAGCCTCCCGGCGACGAGGAGGCCGGCCAGGTGCGCGGCCGAGCGGGGGTTCCGCCACCAGTCCTCGTCCAGCCGCTCCCGGATCTCCTCCCGCAGGCGCACCGCCGCGGCCGCCCCGGCCAGGGACGCGGCCAGGGCCGGCGCGTCCGCGTCCCGCGAGGCGAAGGCCCCGTCCCAGGCGGCGAGCGCGGCCGCCGAGAGCGCCTCCCGGTGGGCCTCGCGCCAGGCCGCGCCGGTGAGCCCCCGCTCCACCTCGGTGGCGACCCGGAGCGCCGCCGCCCGGGCGCGCAGCCGGAAGAGCTCGCGCAGGGACAGCTCGCGGACGAGGTCCCGCGCCGACTTCCGGTCGGCGCCCAGCCGCTCGGCGAGGAAGCGCGGCTCGAGGAGGAGGCCGGAGAGGAGCGCTCCCAGCGCCTCGGCGAAGACCGGATCGCGGGCGTGGGGCGGGTGCCGGGCCGCCGCCAGCGCGGCGCCCGCTCCCCGGAACAGGTCGAGCCAGTCCCCGGCGCCGCCCCGCCGGCCGAGCGAGACGCGCGCTCCCTGGACGTGCACGCCGGGCCACTTCGCGGGGCGCTCTCCGGCGTCGATCCGGATCCGCCCCAGGTCGAGCCCGAGCCGCTCCAGCGTGAGCTTCAGGGAGACCTCCAGCGCGCCGGGGGGGAAGAGGCCGTCCCAGCGCGGCAGGGCGAGCAGGTGCAGGAGATCGGCGCGGGCGAGATCGCCGCGGGGGCGGGGCGCGAGCCCCAGCTCCCGGTCGGCCGCCCAGGCGACGACGTCGCGCCACCCGTCCGCGGAGACCTCGAGGACCTGGTCGCCTTCCACCACCATCCGCCAGTCGGGGACGAGGCCCCCCTCGGCCCGGGCCCGCGCCCGCGCCTCGGTGGCCGCCTCGCGCCGCGGCGAGGCCCGGGCGGCCGCCTCGGCCGCCGCCCGACCGAAGGCGAGCCGGCGCCCCCGGTCCCGCTCCCGGAGGAGGGCGCGCTCCGCCGTGGCGAGGGGCACCGCGCCGTCGGGGCCCAGGCCCTCCGCGGCCGACTCGGCCGCCCGCCAGCCCTCCTCGTCCTCGGCCTGGGCCCGCTCCGCCCGCAGGGCCGCCACCCGGCCGGCCAGCTCCCCGTTCCCGGCCGCGCGCAGCGCCGCGACGGTCTCGCGGTGCGCCGCCCGCGAGCGCGGCAGGAAGAGCCCCGCCAGCGCCGGCGCCGGCTCGAGCCCGGCCACGTGGCGGAAGCGCTCCTCCTCCAGCTCGGCCACGAGGGCGTCGAGGTCGCGCTCGAGGAGCTCGATCTGGTCCGCGTCCATCCGGTCTCCCCGCCTTGCGCCCGGCGGGGTTCTACACGACGGCGCGCGAATCGGGATCACAGAAGCGACGCATCCGCCTGCGGGCAACGCCCCCCGCGGGTCCCTGTCCGGCAGACGGCTGCGATCGCCGGCGCGGCGAGACCCGGGGCCGCGCCGCGCAGCGAGCCGTCGGCGAGGGCCTGCCGGTTCCCTGTCA
>DATIUR010000266.1:0-11170 GCA_035466675.1 Anaeromyxobacteraceae bacterium
CTTGATGGGCGAGAGGGCCTCTTCCGGCGGCGGCGCGCCGAGGAGCAGCGCCGCCCGGACCAGGTGGCCGCGGAAGAGCGCGTCGAACTCCGCCGCCAGCTCGGTGGTGAAGTCCTCCCCGTACCACCAGAACCAGTCGGAGCCCTCCGCCGCGAGCAGGTGCCGGCGCGCCCGCTCCACCAGCTCCGGCGGCGTCCCGTCGCGCTCCGCGGCCGCCAGCGCCTCGCGGGCCCGGCCCAGCGCGGTCCAGGCCTTCCGGTCCTCGGAGTGGCCGATCCAGATCCGGAAGCTGGACTCGATCCAGGAGCCGGAGTGCACCCTCGGGAGGGTCGGACCGCCGGCAGGCGCGACCGCCTCGGAGAGGGTGGCCGTCTCCAGCTCCGCGCTCGACTCGAGCTCGCCGTAGAGGGCCTCGAGGAACCCGTGCCCCGACGACGGGTAGTGCTCCCAGGCGTTCTCGCCGTCGAGGAAGACGCCCACCGTGGGTCGGTCCGCCCCGCCGCGGGACCCCTCCGCCCCGATCGCCTCGAGCCGCGAGACGAGGTCGAGCGCGGCCTCCCGGCCGGGCACCTTCGCGTAGGTGAAGCCGATCAGGTCCGAGAGCGGGCGGTCGCGGAAGAGCATCCGGATCGGGCCGGCCGCTCCGGCCGAGACGAGCCAGGGACGGTAGAGCGCGCCGGCGCGGACGGCGTCGGGGGGGAGCGAGCGCAGCAGGACGCCCTCGTCCGAGGCGGTCCAGGAGATCCCCTCCGAGGCGAGGATCTCGAGCGCCTCCGGGGAGACCGCCCCCTCGGCCGGCCACATCCCGGCCGGCGGCGCGCCGAAGGCGCGCGCGTGCGCGGCCTTCGCCTCTTGCACCTGCCGGCGGGCGTCCTCGGGCCAGGCGAACCGCGGAGGGAGGGCCGCTCCCGGCAGGGCGCGGGCGGCCGAGTCGCTGTCGCAGACGAGCGGGAGGATGGGGTGGTGGTAGGGGGTGGAGGAGAGCTCCACCTGGCCGCGCTCGGCCAGCGCCCGCCAGCGCGGCACGATCCCCGAGAGGATCCGGCGCTGCCCGGCCAGCAGGACCTCCACGTCCGCCCGGGTGAAGTCCCGCCCCTTCTCGCGGAGCGACCTCAGCCCCTCGTCGTCGGCGAGCCCGCCGAAGCCGACCCAGGCGAGGTTGAAGAGGACCTGAAGGTCCGTCAGATCCTGCTCGCCGAAGGCGGCGGCCACCCTGGCCAGGTCCACCGACCGGAGGTCGCGCCCCCGCTTGGCCAGGAGCTCCGCGTAGCGCGGCATGGGGAGGACGTTCGCCTCCCAGTCCACCATGAAGAAGCTCCGGAGCAGGGCCTGGCGCTCCCCGGCGGAGAGGTCGCCGGCCGGGCGGGCGGTGAGGTCCAGGAACCGGTCGCCCGCCCTCCCCGCCGCCTGCTCCTCGAGCTGCTCGAGCAGCACCGGCGTGAAGTTGACCGTGCACCGGACGCCGGGGTGGCGCTCCAGCATCCAGGCCATGTCGTGGTAGGCGCGCGTGGCGTGGAGCCGCACCCAGGGCATGAGCGCCTCGCCGCGCTCCGGGTCCCGGTAGAGCGGCTGGTGCATGTGCCACAGGAAGGCGACGCGAACCCTGCTCATCGGAACGCGCTCCGGCCGCCGGAAGGGGCCGCGGCCGGGCGCGCTTCGCTACCGCCTGACGCGCGGCGCGGGACGGGCCGCGGGAGGAAGCCGGCGCGGCTCCTCCTCTCCCCGCCGGGCGGTGGCGGGCGGTGCCCCGGAGTCGGTGGAGAGCGGGCCGCCCTCGTTCTGGATCTTCCACTCCTCCCACAGGTTCAGCACCAGCGAGATGTCGGGGAGGGGCATGTCCTTCTTGAGGTGCGGGAACTCCTCGGTGAACCGCTCGTAGAACCGGTGGTACCGGACGGGCGTGAAGTAGCGGAGGAGCGTCTCGCGCCCGTGGGCGTCCACGTCGAGGAACTCGACCCCCATGCCGGTCGTGAACTTGGGGTCGTCGATGGGGACGACGTGCGCGATGCGCGACCGGATGGGGAGCGGCCCGTCGGGAAGGCCCAGCTCGACGTGGAGCTCCACGTCCTCCTTGAGGAGGAAGGAGCTGGCCACGAAGATCCCGCCCAGGCCCAGGTTGCGCGAGGTGCAGAAGGCCTGGAACTTGAGGCCTCCGTCGCCCGGGATGAAGAGGCGGCAGGGCAGCTCGATCTCGATCCGCTCGTAGCGCCGGTTGTGTTCGCTCACGGTTCCCTCGCTTACCACCTCGAGAATGGGACGGCAAACTCGCTACCGGAGCACCCTCGCCTTCAGCTCGCCCACCTCCCGGGCGAGCCGGCCCAGCCGCTCCGTCTTGTCCGCCACCTCGCGCTGGAGCCGCTGGATGCGGCCGTCGCGCTCGGCCAGCGCCGCCTGGAGCGCCTCCCGCTCCCGGGCCTGGGCCTCTCCCGCCGGCGGCCCCGCCGCCGCCTCCGGCGCGGCCGCGTCCGGCAGCCCGGCCGGCCGGGCCTCCGGGGCCGCCTCGAGGCGCGCCACCTTCGCGCGCAGCTCCTCCAGCTCGGATCCCTTCTGGCCCAGCTCCTCCCGGAGCCGCGCCACCTCGCCGGCGGAGCCGATGGCGCCCACCTGCTGCGCGGCCTCGAGCCGCTGCTCGATCTCGTCCTTCTCCCAGCGGATGGCCTGCAGCTCGGCCTCGAGCTCCGCCGCCTGCGCCTGGGCGGCCTCGGCGGCGTTCCTCGCGGCCAGGAGCGCCATCTCGGAGGCCGACACCGCCCGCGCGTACTCCTCCACCTGGCGGCGGAGGGCGGCGATCTCGTCGCTGCGGTCGGTCACGGCGGTCGCCTCCGCCGCCTGTTCGTGGAGCGCGCGCGCCTCGGCCTCCCGGGCCTCGGCCATGCGCCGGCGCTCCTCCTCGGCCTCCACGCGGGCGGCCATCTCGGCCAGCTGCGCCTCGAGCGCCTCGCGGACCGAGGTCGCCTCGGCCGCGGCCTCCTCGAGCCGGGCCACCTCGGAGGCGAGCCGCTGGGCCTCCTCCGGCTTCGCCCCGTCGCCGGCGGCGCGCTCCGCCTCCAGCTCGGCGCGGAGGCCGTCGCGCTCCGCCTCCGCGGCGGCGCGCTCCCCGAGCGCCGCCTCGCGCTCGTGGCGCAGGGCCTCGATCTCCGCCTCCAGGGCCGCCGACCGCTCCGCGTTCCCGGCCGTCCCGGCCTCGGCCCGCGCCGCGGCCTCGCGCATCTGCTCGGCCTCGCCCCGGGCCAGGTCCGCCTCCACGCGCGCCTCGCCGGCCTCCTCCCGCGCCCGCGCCAGCTCCTCCTCGAGGGAGGAAGCCGCCCGGCCGCGCGCCTCCAGGGACTCCTCCAGCTCCGCCACCCGTCCCTCCGCCGCCACGGCCCGCTCCAGCGCCGCGTCGAGGGCGGAGCGGGCCGCCTGCGACTCCGACCGCGCTCCCTGGAGCGCCGCCTCGACCTCCGCGGCGGCGGCCTTCCGCTGCTCCAGCTCGGCGGCGGCCGCCTGCGCGGCGGCCTCGCGCCGGTCCACCTCGGCCCGGAGCTCGAAGGCCGACTCGCGCTCGGCCTCCAGCTCCGCCTCGAGCTGGGGCGCCCGCTCGGCCGCGGCGCGGAGCGCCTCGAGCCGTTCCCGGACGTCGCCCTCCCCCAGCCGCTCCCGCACGGTGTCCAGGAGGGGACGCGGCGGGAGCGCCACCACGGTGAGGCCGGCGAGGCCGCTCGGCGCGTCCCCGCACACCGCCACGTAGTAGGCCGCCTCCGGGTCGCCGGCCAGGCCGCCGTCGATGGAGATCTCCGGCTCCTCCTCGCCCGACGACATCGCCACCACCCAGCCCACCGTGGGCGACTGCGTGGCCACCTCCACGATGGGGAACTGGTCGCCCAGGGAGCCGACGAACGTCTCGTAGGCCGGCGGCTCCGGGGCCGGCGGCTCGCCCGCCAGGTCCGAGAGGCCGGCCGTCCCGGCCACCGGGATGGCGGCCACGAGGTACCCGCCCCGCGCCAGGAGCCCCTTGAGCGCGCTCACCCGGGCCGGGTCTGCCGCGAGCGTCGTTCCGTCCGTCACCAGGACGATGTCGAACGCCCCTCGGGGCAGCTCCTCGGCGCGGCCGGGGCGAACCTGCACGAAGGGGTGGCGGGCCGCCTCGCGGGCCGCGTCCAGGGCCTCGCTCGGCTCGTCCACCGACAGCACCGCCGCCGCCCCGCGCTCGGCCAGGAAGAGGGCCGTGGCGCCCTCGGTCGCCGCGGCGGCGCCCACCTCCAGCACCCGCCGGCCGGTGAGGAGCGGCTCGATGAAGCTGTATCGCGCGAGGAGGTCGCCGGCGCCGTTGCGGGCGTAGAAGTTCACCATGGCGGGAAGATGTTACAACGCCGCTCGCGCCGCCGGATCCGCGCCCGCCCGAACGCGGGACGGGGGGACGTGGGTGGCTCTCCCCCGCCCTCTCACCCCGGGCGCTATCGCCCTTCCGTACGGGCCTGCGGCGGAGCGTCCGGGCGCTCCGGACCCTCCGGACCGGGGGAGGGGGGCGCCGGCCCCGCCGGGGGCGCGGGCGCCGGGCCCCGAGCCGCCGCCAGCGCGGCCACGGCCGCATCCACGGCCGGCTCGATGGAGCGGAGCAGCAGCTGCGCCTCGGTGCCGCGCGCCGTGGGCGCCCGCGAGGCCGTCCGGAGCTTGTCCGCCGCCTGCCGGAGCGACTCGACCCCGCGGCCGAGCAGGCGCTGCGCCTCGAACCAGGCCGACTCGGCGCGGAGCGAGGCGAGCACCTCGCGCTGCGAGGCCGAGACGCCGGCCAGCTTCTCCGCCCGGGAGAGGTACCCGAGACCGCGCTCCAGCCGGCTCGGGTCGCCGCTGGCCACGTCCGCCTTGGCCCATCCGGCCAAGAGCTCGAACAGCGCCTGGTCGAGCTGGCTGCGATCGTCGAAGCGGCGCTCGGCCGGCAGGGCCTCGCCCGGAGGGGGGACCAGGGGCGCGTAGGCCTCGGCCAGCACCGGGTCGTCGGTCTGGAAGGCCCGGCGCCCCACCACGAACGGGATCCCCTGCTTCACCACCAGGAGCCCCTGCTCGGGCACGAGCGAGTACTGCCGGGCGTTCCGCTCGGACAGGAGCCAGATCACCGCCGCGGCGAGCCCCAGGATGGCCAGCCAGGCGAGCAGCTTCCTCGCGCCGCCGCCGATTCCACTGCTGGTCGTCTCGTCCACGTTGCCTCCGCGCCCGCTACGGCCGCGCCACGCCGACGTAGGGGAGGTTCCGCATCTTGCCGTCCCAGTCGAGCCCGTAGCCGACCACGAACACGTCGTCGATCACGAATCCCCGGTAGGCGATGGGCACCTTCACCCTGGCCCGGGCCGGCTTCTCGAGCAGGGCGCAGACGCTCAGGCTGGCCGGCCCGCGCGACGCCAGATTGTCGAGCAGGTACCGCATGGTGAGCCCGGTGTCGACGATGTCCTCCACCAGCAGCACGTGCTGGCCCTCGACGGGGCGGGAGAGATCGCTGGTGATCTTCACGACGCCGGACGAGGAGGTCCCCGCGTAGGAGGAGATGCCGACGAAGTCCACCGAGATGGGGAGATCGATGGCGCGGATCAGGTCGGCCAGGAACACGAAGCTGCCCTTCAGCACCCCGACCACCACCGGCGGACGGCCGGCGTAGTCCCGGGAGATCTCGCGCCCCAGCTCGGCCACGCGGCTGCGGATCCTCTCCTCGGAGAGGAGCACCTCGGCGATCTCCCCGGGACGCGTCCTAGACATAGGCGTTGTTCAGGATCTCGCCGAAGCCGCCGCCGCCCGGGACGATGTACTGGTGGTCGTCGAGGCCCCGCTCCTCGTCCCAGCGCTCGCCCGGGACGGTGGAGAGCACGTCCGGCGGCGAGAGGCCCCGGTCCAGCCGGATGGCGTAGATCACCACGTCCGGGTGCCGGCGCGTCATGGTCCGGACGTACTCGGGGGTCACGATGAGGTGGATGTTCACGATCCGCCGGGGCGTCCCGGGGACCTTCTGCTTGTAGGTGTCGATGGCGGTGGAGAGGGAGGAGCCGGTCGCGCCCATCGGATCGGGGAAGAGCAGGAAGGCCCCGTCCACGTCGCCCCCGATCTTCATGCCGCCGATGCCGGCGCCCACCACCCGGTCGTCCGCGCCCAGCATCCGGCTCATGATCACGTGGTCCTGGCGGACCAGCGCCGGGTCGAGCGTCTCGTTGAGCAGGTCGTAGGCGACCTGCGACGGCAGGGCCCCGGCCCGGGCGATGTTGACCGTCACGGCCCGCACGTTCCGGTCGATCACCTCGCCCTCGAAGATGGCCCGGGGCGAGCTGTCGATCATCCGGGTCGGGACCGCCACCCGGCGGCGGGGAAACTCGGCGTCGAGGACGGTCCGGACCAGCTCCAGGTAGAGCTGGCGGACGAGCCGGTTCACCTCCGGCTGCCGCGTCTCCTTGGCGCACAGGGTGGCGAGCTGCCCGAGCAGGAACGGGCTCGCCACCACGTGCACCTGGGGACCGTACCGGTGCTCGATCTCCGAGAGGCGGAACGGGAGGGTCTCGTAGCTGCGGTCGCGCACCGCTCGGGAGCTTACACCGGCGCCCCCTCTCGCGGGCCCGGCCGAAACGGGGCGCGCGCCGGCTCGGCCGCGGAGGGCTCGACGAAGTGGACCACGATCTCGGCGGCGTCGCGCAGGAGGTCGAGCCGCTCCACGCGCACGCTCTCCACGCCCAGGCCCGTGCGGGCGGCCAGGTCCGCGTGCAGCTCGCGCTCCCGCCCGGGCGCCAGCAGCGCGATCTGGTCGTACAGCACGGCGCGCACGCCCCCGCGCCCCGCCAGCGACGTGCGCTCGAGGAACGCCGCCACGCCCACGATGGCCGCGTCGGCCAGGAGCGACTCCGCCAGGCTGGTGCGCTTGTTCAGGCCGACCGAGTTGAGGATCGCCAGGCCTATGGCCAGGAACAGGTAGGTGAGGTCGCGGACGCTCACCGGCTCGGTGCGGTACCGGAGGACGCCGAACACCGCGAACAGCCCGAGCGCGAAGCCCAGCTCGACGTTCACGTTCCGGAGCGTGAAGCAGAAGAGGAACGTGACGAGGTTGATGCCCACCAGCGTGAAGACCTGATCCCGGTTGCGGCCCCGCCGGAGGTAGACCCCGAAGACGAGGAGCCCCACCACCGCCAGGTCCAGGGCCAGGCGAAAGGCGAGCTTCAGGAAGTCGCCCGCGTCGAGGAGCCGATCCGCGCCGAGTAGCTCTGCCATGTGTCGTACCTCTCGATCTCGCGAAGCGTGGGAAGGAGACGGTTCCTGCGCACGCCGGACGCCAGCAGGGCCATGGCCACGGCGTACTTGCTGACCGGGTGCTGCCGCGCGCCCGCCCGGCGCAGCGCCAGCACGGCCGGGCTGCGCGGATCGGGTCGCGCCTGCTTCACCTCGACCACGGCGAGCCCGTGCAGGCGGCGGCCCAGGGGAGGGCGGTCGACGCGGAGGTCGACGTCCACCGTGACGCGCTCGTCCTCCTGGAGCCCCACGAGCGTGATGCGCCGGAAGCGGGTCCACGCCTGGGGCAGGAGGGCGCCGCCCGCCCACCCGGTGATCCCGAGCGCCCAGGCCACCTCCTCGTCCGAGAGCGCCGCCTCGCCGAACGGGTGCGGGCGGCGGGCCTTCTCGGTGCGTCCCCGGTTGGTCTTGGACTTCACCTCGAGGAAGCTCGTGCCGCGGTCGGGATAGTGGCGGGCGCGGACCTTGTGACGCGGCGTGCGTCCCCGGGCGTGGTCGTGGTAGCCGCTCAGGCCCGGGGCGTCGAAGTAGAGCGTCTCGTAGGCGGCCATCCGCTCGCCTCCGGCGAGCAGCACGCCGTGGTGGCCGGCGAGCGCCCGCAGCACGGGCGCCAGTCCGTCGATCCGCAGGAGGAACTTCGTGTCGGTGCGCCGGAGGAGCGCCCGTCGCTCGAGAAGCGACGCGTCCACCGGCTGGAAGGCGTCGAGCGCCTCGCGGAGGCCCGCGGGGACGGGCGGCGGCGACGGCGGTGCGGCCTCGCGGGCGCGTGCGGCGAGGGCGAGCATGGCGGGACCGGTCCCCGGCACGTTCAGGGCCCCAGGGCCGCCTGCACGGCCGCGCGGCGGCTCGCGACGTGGTCGAGGAGGGAGAGGGACGTTCCGGAGAGCGAGTTCAGGAAGGCCGCCTGGCCCGGGAGGAAGGTGAAGGGGAACGCCTCCACCGCCTCCGGCCCGACCACCCAGGGCGCGACCAGCTCGTGGGCCGCCGCGAGGGCGGGGTCGAGCTCCGCCGCCGAGAACGGGCCCGCCAGCAGCCCCGCCAGATCGTCGCGGTACTCCTGCCGGTAGGTCGGGTCGTCGAGGAGGAGGCGGATGAGGGGCCGCTCCGCCCCCACCTCGTCGAGCATCACGGACTCCGGGTAGCAGCCGGTGCGGATCGCCGGGCGGATCGCCTCGTTGAGGTCCCAGGGGATCCATCCGAGGCGGCCGCCCTGGTCCGGCTGGCCGTACAGGTAGTAGTTGTGCGCGATGCAGCCGTAGCTGTCCCAGTTCACCATGGCCTGGTTCACCGCCAGCATGCGGAGGAAGCCCGGGACGTCGAAGGTCGCCTGGAGCCCGGCCCGCCAGGCGGCTGCGTCGGTCCGGTCGGCGTGCAGCGCGGCGATGGCCGCCTCGACGTCCTGGAATCCCGAGGTCTCGTTGGTCTTCTTCTCGAAGCCCTCGGCCGCGAAGGCCCTCCAGTCCGAGCCGGCTCCCTCGGGCTTGTAGAGGTTCGCGCCGGCGGCGCCGAGCTGCCAGGCGAGCATCGCGTCGGAGGGGTCCTCGATCACCGTGAAGAGGCCCGCGTAGAAGGGCCCGCCGCCGACGTCGAGGTAGACGGCCGCGAAGGCCCCGCGCGCGGCGGGGACGCCGGCCGCGCGGAACAGGTCCGCGGCGACCTTGTCCCGGACGAGGGAGAAGTCCTTGAACGCGTTCGAGAAGGTCAGCTCCCTGAAGCCGTGGAACCGCTGGTTCCGGATCTCCGGGTGGTCGTCCTCGAACCGGTCGAAGTCGAGCCGGAAGCCGAGCTTGCGGACGCCCATCTGCCAGGCGGCGACGAGCGAGGAGTTCCCCTTGAAGCGCATCCCGACGTGCCACCAGGTGCTTCCGCCGTGTCGGATCTCCACCGGCGCCCACATCGGTTCCGCGCCCGACCCGTCGAAGGCGAAGGCCCCGGCGGCGATCTTCGCCTCGAGGTCGTCGAGCATGGCCTGGTACACCGAGGGCTCGACCACGACGTCGTAGCGGTGGACCACCGCGTCGTCGAAGACGACGGCGTACGCCGGGTCCGCCGATTCCCCGTGGGTCGCCTCGGTCCACCCCGGCGGCCGCTCGGGCCGGCAGGCCGCGAGCGAGAGGCAGGCGGCGAGTGCCGCCGCGCGCGTCCTCTTCGTCCCGTCCATTCCCCCTCCTCGGCTCTCGGCTGTGGGTGCCGGTGGTGCCACGTGGGCGGTGCCGGCCGCCTCGCGGACCGGACGCCCCGGCTCCCAGGACACTCGGCGGGCGATCCGGGTACACAGCCGGGCGGCACGAGCACGGAGGGAGGGGATTCGCGGCGCGAAGCCGGGTCGGAGGCGTCGGGGACCGCGGGGCGGTTCCGCTCACCAGTGGAGCACTCGTCGGGCGGCGGCTCGAACCGCCTCTCCTTCCCCGTGGCGGAGGTCCACGGTGTGGGTCCTCACCGAGCCGACGCGTCCAGCCAGACCTCGAGCCCCTGGGCGTTGAGGTCGAGGTCCCCGCCGAAGACGGCCAGGGCCTCGTCGCGCGCCATGCGCGCGCCGTGGGCCTCGAGCCCGGAGAGGAGCTGGCGCTCGAGCCCGGCACGCAGCGCCTCGCGCCTCCCCGGCCCCGCCGGCGCCGCGCGGGCGATCCGGACGTGCTCGTCGATGGCGCGGTGGAGGGCCTGGGCGTGTCCGGCCACGCCGCCGTCCACCATCCCGAAGTGCGTGAGGTACATCCGCTCCGGCCGCTCCGCCATCATCCGGTCGATGGTGGCGTGCAGGGCGGGCGGGTCGAACTGGACCGGCGTCGTGGTGGGGAACAGGAACGGCCGGCCGGAGAGGTCGGTCTCCCGGTACGAGACCCCGAAGCAGTCGCCGGTGAAGAAGCCGCGCGAGGCCTCGTCGAGGACCACGAAGTGGTGCTTCGCGTGTCCGGGCGCGTCGAGGAACCGGAGCGGCCGCCCGCCCAGGTCGAGGGCGAACCCCTCCCCGGCCTCCACCACCCGCTCCGCCGGCGCGGGGACGATCTCCCCGTAGAGCGCGCGGAACCGCTCCTCCCCGTAGACGGCCACCGAGCCCTGCACGAGCCGGGAGGGATCGACGAGGTGGCGCGCGCCGCGCGGGTGCACCACGAGCCTCGCCCGGGGCAGCTCGCGCAGCAGCGCCCCCGCGCCGCCCGCGTGGTCCAGGTGGACGTGGGTCACCACCACGTGGCTCACCTCGTCGCGCCCGATCCCGTCCGCCTCGAGGGCCGCCAGGATCCGCGGGACGGCCGACCGGGCCCCGGTCTCGACCACCGCCGCGCTCGACGACCCCCGCACCAGGTAGGCCGCGGCGAGGCGCGGCCGGACGTAGCCCGTGTCCACCAGGACCACGCCGGGCGCGACCTTCCAGGAGGCGGGCTCGGCGGCGTCGCGGGGCATCAGTTCCGCCCCCCGAGGAGCAGCTCGTCGAGCCGCTGCACGAGCTGGCCGCGCGTGAGCACCTCGTCCACGCCCGCGTCGGCCGCGGCGCGGGCGAGGTCGGCCTGCAGGTGCCCCAGGAACCCCACCACCCGCACGCGCCCTGCCCGCTTGGCGGCCGGGACGTCCTCGAGGACGCCCGGCTCGGAGAGGTCGGCCAGGACCGTCCCCTCCCCGAGCGCGCGCGCCGCCTCGGAGAGCGGCGCCCCCCGCGGCGCGAACTTCACGGGCACGCCCAGCCGCTCGGCCGCGGCGTGGATCTTGGATCGGAAGACGAGGTCGCGGACGGCCACCAGGATCGCCATGCGGTCACTCTAGGCGGCCGAAAGCCGGCGCGCATCGCCCCGCGCGAGCCGGCCCGCGCCGCCGTGTGCTACAGGACGGTCGTGCGCCTCGCCACGCTGGCCCCGGCCAAGGTGAACCTCGTCCTGCGGGTCGGGCCGCTCAGGCCCGACGGCTTCCACGAGATCGACAGCCTGATGGTCCCGCT
>DATIUR010000267.1:0-19328 GCA_035466675.1 Anaeromyxobacteraceae bacterium
CGGCGCCCCCGGCCGAGGCCCCCCGGCCCGCCAGGCCGGCGGTCGACCCGCGGGCGCTCCGCCCCACCCCCACGCAGGCGGTGGTGATCTCCAGGCCGACCATGCCGGTCCGGCGTGTCACGCCGCCCTCCACGTCGCGCCAGCAGTTCCCGGCCGCCCCGGGGCCGCGCGCGCTCGGGGAGGTGCGCGAGCTCAAGGTCGTCCCCGGGACGCTCGGCCGCGAGCGCGAGTTCATCGACGTCTCCCGCGACAAGAAGAAGCGCGGCACCGGGCGCCCGGCCGCCGAGGGCGACAAGTCGCTCAGCGGCAAGGAGCTGCTCCAGGCCGCCATCGGCGACCGGGCGTACGTCCCGGTACGCGGGAAGAAGAAGAAGCCCACCAAGAGGGGAGCGAAGACGCTGATCACCGAGCGCGCCGAGCACAAGAAGGTCATCCGCATCGAGGAGTCCATCTCGGTCTCCGAGCTGTCCCAGGCGATGGGGGTGAAGGCCTCCGACCTGATCCGCAAGCTCATGCAGGGCGGCACCATGGCCACGATCAACCAGCAGATCGACGCCGACACCGCCGCCTTCCTCGCCACCGAGTTCGGCTTCACGGTCGAGAAGAAGGGCTTCGAGGTCGAGGAGTACATCCCGGAGGTCGCCGAGGACGAGTCGAAGCTCGTGACCCGCCCGCCGGTGGTCACGGTGATGGGCCACGTCGACCACGGCAAGACCTCGCTGCTCGACGCCATCCGGCAGGCGGACGTGGCCGCCGGCGAGGCGGGCGGCATCACCCAGCACATCGGCGCCTACTCGGTCCAGACGGCGCAGGGGCCCATCACCTTCCTCGACACGCCGGGCCACGAGGCCTTCACCGCCATGCGGCAGCGCGGCGCGCAGGTGACCGACCTGGTGGTGCTGGTGGTGGCGGCGGACGACGGCGTGATGCCCCAGACCGTCGAGGCCATCCAGCACGCCAAGCAGGCGGGCGTGACCATCCTGGTCGCCATCAACAAGGTGGACAAGCCGGGCGCCACGCCCGAGCGGGTGATGCAGCAGCTCTCCGAGTACGAGCTGGTCCCGGAGCAGTGGGGCGGCCAGACCATCATGCTGCCGGTCTCCGCCCGCACCAAGCAGGGCATCCCCGAGCTGCTCGAGTACATCGCGCTCCAGTCCGAGGTTCTCGAGCTCAAGTCGAACGCCGAGAAGCTCGCCGCCGGACACGTCATCGAGGCGAAGCTCGAGAAGGGGCGCGGGCCGGTGGCCACGGTGCTGGTGGAGGAGGGGACCCTGCGGGTGGGCGACGCGCTCGTGACCGGCGTCCACCACGGCCGCGTCCGCGCCATGATGAACGAGCGCGGCGAGCAGGTGAAGGAGGTCCCCCCCGGCTACCCGGTGGAGGTGCTGGGCCTTTCCGGCGCCCCGGTGGCCGGCGACGAGTTCGACGTGGTGCAGGACGAGAAGGCCGCCAAGGAGGTGGCCGAGCACCGCGCCCTCAAGGCGCGCCAGAAGGAGCTGGGCACCGTCCGCAAGGCCACCCTGGAGGACCTGTTCGCCAAGGCGAAGGAGAGCGGTCAGAAGGTCCTGAACGTGGTGGTGAAGGCGGACGTGCAGGGCTCGTCCGAGGCCGTCAGCCAGGCGCTCGAGAAGGCGGCCACCAAGAAGGTGGGCGTGAAGATCCTCGACACCGGGGTGGGCGCCATCACCGAGTCGGACGTCCTCACCGCCACGGCGGGCGGGGGCGCGATCATCGTCGGCTTCAACACCAAGCCGGAGACGAAGGTCGAGCAGATGGCCAGCCAGCAGGGCGTCCGGATCCTGCTGTTCGACGTCATCTACGAGGCGGTGGACAAGATCCGGGAGGAGATGGCCGGCCTCCTCGAGCCCATCATCAAGGAGAAGCCGCTCGGCAAGGCCGAGGTGCGCGCCGTCTTCAACATCCCCCGCACCGGCGTCATCGCCGGGTGCGGCGTCACCGAGGGCGTGGTGAAGCGGACCGGCCACGTGCGGGTCCTGCGCGACCGGAAGGTGATCCACACCGGAAGGATCTCGTCGCTCAAGCGCGTGAAGGACGACGTCCGCGAGGTGGCGTCCGGGTTCGAGTGCGGCATCGGGATCGAGGGCTTCGGCGACGTGAAGGCGGGCGACGTGCTCGAGGTGTACGAGCTCGAGGAGATCAGGCCGTCGCTCGACTAGCGCGGAACGCGAGGCTCCGGGCTACGGGCCACGGGCTCCAGCAGAAGCCGTTCCCGGCGTCGTTCCCGAAGCCTGCAGCCTGAAGCCCGTAGCCCGATGGAGCCCGAAGCCATGTTCGTCGGCGTCCTCCGACTGGCGCTGTTCCTCCCCGCGCCGGGGTCGCTCAAGTCGAAGCGGCACCTGATCCGGTCCGCGCTGGACCGGGTGAAGGCCAGGTTCAACGTCTCCATCGCCGAGGTGGCCGAGAACGACCTCTGGCAGCGCTCCGTCCTGGGGGTGGCGGCGGTCGGGAACGAGCACGCCTTCGTGAACGAGACCCTGGACAAGGTGGCGGACTTCGTCGCCTCCATGCACGGCGGCCAGATCCAGGTGACCGGGCGGGACATCGAGATCGTCGCCTACCGCGACCACCTGGGCGCCGAGGGGGCGCGCACCCTCGCCGAGGCCGAGGCGGAACGCGACGAGGGCGCCGGGGAGGAGGAGGACGGCGCGTGGCCGGACGAGGAGGGGGGCGTCCGATGAGCGGCCCGGACCGACCCACCCGCGTGGCCGAGGAGTTCCGGCAGGAGATCTGCGCCCTGCTGGCCCGCGGGCTCAAGGACCCGCGCGTCACCGGGTTCATCACGGTGACCGGGGCCAGGATGTCGCCCGACCTGAAGGAGGTCGCGGTCTACGTCTCCATTCACGGCGAGCCGGCCGAGCGGGACCGGACCCTGGAGGGGCTCCGGGCCGCCGCCGGCTTCCTGCAGCGCGAGGCGGCGCGGGCCCTGCGCCTGCGCCACACGCCGCATCTCCGGTTCGTCTACGACGAGTCGGTGGAGCGCGGCGACCGGATCGAGAGGCTGCTGCGCGAGGCGAAGCGCAAGGACGAGGAGAAGTGAAGGTCGGGGCTCCGTGGCCAGCAGCCCGTAGCCTCCGCCCCTTCCTCCCCATGCCCTCCGGCGTCCTCGTGATCGACAAGCCCGCCGGCCCGACGTCGTTCGACGTCGTCCAGCGGGTGCGCCGGCTGCTCCGGGCGGAGAAGGCCGGCCACGCCGGGACCCTCGATCCGGCCGCCACCGGCCTCCTGGCCGTCTGCCTCGACGAGGGCGTGAAGATCCAGAGGTGGCTCGCCGACGGCGACAAGGAGTACCAGGCCACGGTGGCCTTCGGCGCGGCCACCGACACCGAGGACGCGCAGGGCGAGGTGGTGGCGCGCGGCGATCCCGCCGGGATCGACGAGCCCGCCCTGCGGGCGGCGCTCGCGCCCTTCGTGGGCGAGATCGAGCAGGTGCCGCCCATGTACTCGGCGGTCCGGGTGGGCGGCCGGCGGCTGCACCGGGCGGCGCGCGCCGGCGAGGAGGTGGCGCGAGAGCCCCGCCGGGTGCGGATCCACGCGCTCGAGCTCGCCGCGATCGAGCCGCTCCGCGACGGGATCCTCCGGGCGCACCTCTCGGTCTCGTGCGGGAAGGGGACCTACGTCCGGACCCTGGCCGCCGATCTGGGCCGGGCCCTGGGCGTGCCCGCGCACCTGGCCGCCCTGCGGCGCACCCGGGCCGGGCCCTTCGGCCTCGAGGGGGCCCTGACGCTGGCCCAGGCCGAGGAGATGGGGCGGGAGGGAGCCGGCCCGCTCCGGGCGCGGCTGGTGTCACCGGCCGACGCGCTCGGCTTCCTTCCCGCCGAGCGCCTCTCCGCGGCCGAGGCGCGGGACCTCGTCCACGGCAGGGCCCTGGCCCGGCCCGGGTCGGCCGACGGCCTCGTCCGGGCGCTCGGTCCGGGCGGGCGGCTCGTCGCCGTCGCCGAGGTGCGGGGGGGAGCGCTCCGGCCGGTCCGGGTGCTCGCGACGCCGGCGGAGGTCGGCGCAGAGAGCGACCCCTCGCCGGGGGACGGGGGCCGTCCGGGTTGACGAAGCCCCCAAGATCGCTTAAGAAGCCGCGTCACCGCGCTCACTGCCCCCGCGGCGCGCGCCTTCGCCCCCGGGCGGTGAGCGGCAAGAGGAAAGGAAGATTCGACTATGGCGCTGATGCAGGAGAAGAAGCGGGAGCTGGTCCAGAAGTACCGTCGCCACGACGGCGACACCGGCTCTCCCGAGGTGCAGGTGGCGCTGCTCAACGAGCGGATCGCGTACCTGACCGAGCACTTCAAGACGCACAAGAAGGACCACCACAGCCGCCGGGGGCTGCTCAAGCTGGTCGGCCAGAGACGC
Organism: Anaeromyxobacteraceae bacterium; assembly: GCA_035466675.1. GTDB lineage: Bacteria > Myxococcota > Myxococcia > Myxococcales > Anaeromyxobacteraceae > Anaeromyxobacter. The sequence goes on from DATIUR010000267.1 coordinate 4,363, forward strand.
CGCCTGCTCGACTACCTCCGGACCATCGACAAGGACCGGTACAAGTCCCTGATCGAGCAACTGGGCATCCGAAAGTAGGAGTCCACCCCATGCGCCCCGGCCCGACGGCCGGGGCGCTCGCGCTTCCGGTTCCGCCGGGGCGCGCACAAGAAGACCACACCGCCCCGGCGCGCCGGGCCGGCTCGCGGCACGAACGGCGCTTCCGTTTCCGACTGGGTCGCCCCTCCTTCGGAGGGGCGGCGGAGTGAGGACCGGAGGCACCTCTCGGACCCCGAGGCGACGACGCGCCGGGCCGACGAAAGGTGCACATGACCCCCATCCAGAAGACCGCCCAGGTGGGCGGCAAGCAGATCCTGCTCGAGACCGGCAAGGTCGCGAAGCAGGCCCACGGAGCCGCATGGGTCCGCATGGGCGACTCGATCGTGCTCGTCACGGTCGTCTCGGCCCCCGAGAAGCGGGAGGGCATCGACTTCTTCCCGCTCACGGTGGACTACCAGGAGAAGCTCTTCGCCGCGGGGCGCGTCCCGGGAAGCTTCTTTCGCCGCGAGGGGCGGCTGACCGAGCGCGAGACCCTGACGAGCCGGATCATCGACCGGTCCTGCCGGCCGCTCTTCCCGGAGGGGTACGCGAACGAGACGCAGATCATCGCCACGGTCGTCTCCTTCGACCAGGAGAACGACACCGACGTGCTGGCGCTGACCGGCGCCTCCGCCGCGCTGCAGGTCTCCGACGTGCCGTTCCAGGGGCCCATCGCCGGCGTCCGCGTCGGACGGGTGAACGGCGAGTTCGTCGCGAACCCGACGCTGGCGCAGCGGGCCGAGTCCGACCTGGACTTGGTGATGGCCGCCTCCCGCGACGCCATCGTCATGGTGGAGGGCGGCGCCCGCGAGCTGCCGGAGGCGGTGATGGTCGACGCGCTCCTCTTCGGGCAGGCGGCCGTGAAGGAGCTGCTCGAGGCGCAGGAGGCGCTCGGGCGGGCCGCCGGCGACAAGCCCAAGCGGCCCTTCGACGCGCCCAAGGACGACCCGGAGCTGCGGGCCCGGGTGAAGGCGCTCGCCTGGGAGAAGGTGAAGGAGGGCTTCGCGCGGAACGACAAGCTCGAACGCTACGCCCGGCTCTCCGAGATCAAGAAGGAGCTGCTCCAGGCCTTGAGGGACGAGGCGGGAGGCGACGCGGCGAAGGTCGCCGAGCTGACCGCGCGCGAGAAGGAGATCAAGGGCTACTACGAGGACGTGAAGTACCAGTACATGCGCGGGATGATCACCGGCGAGGGCCGGCGCATCGGCGGCCGCGGCATGGCCGACGTCCGGAAGATCACCTGCGAGGTGGGGCTCCTCCCCCGCGTGCACGGCTCGGCGCTCTTCACCCGGGGCGAGACGCAGGCGCTCGTCGCGACCACCCTGGGCACCGCCGAGGACGAGCAGCGCGTCGAGATGCTGACCGGCATGGTCTTCAAGAAGTTCATGCTGCACTACAACTTCCCGCCCTTCTCGGTGGGCGAGGCCAAGTTCCTGCGCGGCCCGGGGCGGCGCGAGATCGGCCACGGCGCCCTGGCCGAGCGCGCCCTGCGCTACGTCATGCCCCCGGAGGACAAGTTCCCCTACACGGTCCGGATCGTCTCCGACATCACGGAGTCGAACGGGTCGTCCTCGATGGCCTCCGTCTGCGGAGGGTGCCTCTCCCTCATGGACGCGGGGGTCCCCATCCACGCCCCGGTGGCCGGCATCGCCATGGGCCTCATCAAGGAGGGCGAGAAGATCGCCATCCTCTCGGACATCCTCGGGGACGAGGACCACCTCGGGGACATGGACTTCAAGGTCTGCGGCACGGCCGAGGGGATCACCTCGATCCAGATGGACATCAAGATCGGCGGCGTGACGCGCGAGATCCTGGAGCGCGCGCTGGCGCAGGCGCGCGACGGGCGCCGGCACATCCTGGGCGAGATGCAGAAGTCGCTCGAGAAGCCCCGTGTCGAGATCAGCCAGTACGCGCCGCGGATCACCACCATCCGGATCCGGCCGGAGCGGATCAAGGACATCACCGCCCGCACCGGCACCTCGATCAACATCGAGGACGACGGCAGCGTCTCGATCGCGTCGCCGAGCCAGGAGAAGGTCGAGGAGGCCATCAAGATGATCCGCGGGCTCACCCAGGAGGCGGAGGTCGGCAAGACCTACCTGGGTACGGTCCGGAAGATCGCCGAGTTCGGCGCCTTCGTGGAGATCTTCCCGGGCACCGACGGGCTCATCCACATCTCGGAGCTGTCGGACAAGCGGGTGAAGAGCGTCTCCGACGTCCTCTCCGAGGGCGAGGAGGTGCTCGTCAAGGTCATCTCGGTCGATCGCCAGGGCAAGATCCGCCTCTCTCGCAAGGAGGCGCTGGCCGACGCCGCCGGCAAGAAGGCCGAGGCGGCCGGCGCGAAGGAGCCGGCGAAGTAGCCCCGCCGGCCTGGGCGCGCAGCCATGGCGGTGACCGTCAAGGCGAGGCGCGTCGGCGGCCGCGGCCCCCCGCTCGAGCCACCGCGCTACGAGACGGAGGGCGCGGCCGGGATGGACCTGCGCGCCGACGAGGCCTTCACGCTGGCGCCGGGCGAGCGCCGGGTGGTGCCGACCGGGCTGGCCCTGGAGATCCCCGCCGGGCACGAGGGGCAGGTGCGCCCGCGGTCCGGCCTCGCCGCCCGCCACGGGGTGGCCCTGGTGAACGCCCCGGGGACCGTCGACGCGGACTACCGTGGCGAGGTGATGGTGATCCTGGTGAACCTGGGCCGGGACCCGGTGGCCTTCGCCCGCGGCGACCGGATCGCCCAGCTGGTGATCGCGCCCGTCGTCCGGGCCGGCCTCCTGGTGGTGGAGGAGCTGTCCGACACCGGGCGCGGCAGCGGCGGATTCGGGTCGACGGGACAGTGAGGAAAGGGCTACAGGCTACGGGCCACGGGCTGCGGGCTACGGGACGGCCGACGAGGCGCTCGCTTCTGCGGAAGCCCGAAGCCCGGAGGCGGTGGCCCCGGAGGCAACCATGATCCCGAGATACACCCGGCCCGAGATGGGCCGCATCTGGACGCCGGAGCGCCGCTTCCGGATCTGGCTCGACGTGGAGCTCCTCGCCTGCGAGGCGATGGCGGAGATCGGGGAGGTGCCGGCGGAGGACCACCGGACCCTGCGCCGGACCTTCGACGGCTTCGAGTTCACGGCCGCCGACGTGGAGCGCATCGACGAGATCGAGAGGACCGTCAAGCACGACGTCATCGCCTTCCTCACCTTCGTGGAGGAGAAGGGCGGACCGGCGGCCCGCCACCTGCACCGGGGCATGACCTCGTCGGACGTGCTCGACACCACCCTGGCCGTCCAGCTCAGGGAGGCGACCGCGCTCCTCCTGGCCGGGATCGACCGCGTCCTCGCCGCCGTGAAGAAGCGGGCCTTCGAGCACCGGCGCACGCCCATGATGGGGCGGAGCCACGGCATCCACGCCGAGCCCATCAGCTTCGGCCTCAAGCTGGCCGGCTGGTGGGACGCCTGGACCCGGCGGCGGGCGGCCATCGAGCGGGCCGGCCGCACCGTGGCGGTGGGCAAGATCTCCGGCGCGGTGGGGACCTTCGCGAGCGTGGACCCTCGGGTCGAGGCCCACGTGATGAAGGCGCTCGGCCTCGAGGGCGGCGAGGGCGCCGCCACGCAGGTGGTGAACCGCGACCGGCACGCCGAGTACTTCACCGCCCTGGCGGTGGCGGGCGCCACCCTGGAGCAGCAGGCCACCGAGGTGCGGCACCTGCAGCGCACCGAGGTGCGGGAGGCGGAGGAGCCGTTCACGGCCGGCCAGAAGGGCTCCTCGGCGATGCCGCACAAGCGGAACCCCATCCTGTCCGAGAACCTGACCGGGCTGGCGAGGCTCCTGCGGGCCTGGTCGATGGCGGCGCTGGAGGACGTGGCGCTCTGGCACGAGCGCGACATCAGCCACTCCTCGGTGGAGCGCGTGATCGCGCCCGACGCCACCATCGCGCTCGACTTCGCCCTGCACCGGTTCGCCCGGATGATCGAGGACCTGCGGGTCTACCCCGAGCGCATGCGCGAGAACCTGGACCTCACCGGCGGGCTGTACGAGGCGCAGCGCGTGCTCCTGGCGCTGGTCGGCAAGGGCGTGGGGCGCCAGGAGGGGTACGTGTTCGTCCAGCGGAACGCCATGAAGGTCTGGGAGGAGAAGGTCGACTTCCGGACCGCCCTGAAGCGCGACCCGGACGTGCGCAAGGTCCTCTCCGAGGCCGAGGTCGACGCGTGCTTCGCGCTCGACCACCACCTGGCGCACGTGGACACGATCTTCCGGCGCGTCTTCGGCGAGTGACCTACAGGTACCCCTTCGCCCGCAGGTTGCGCTCGATGCGCGCGGCCACGCTCCCCACCTCGGAGGCGAAGGTCTCGCCGGTGAGCCGCTCGAAGACCTCCACGTACTTGCGCGCCAGCATGATCCGCACGTCCTCGGTGAGGGGCGGCGGCTTCCCGTGCCCGGAGAAGCCGTGCTCCTTGATGAGCCACTGGCGGATGTTCTCCTTGTCGAGCATCTCCTGGTCCTGGCCGGCCGCGAACCGCTCCGGGTAGCCGTCGGCGATCCAGTAGCGCGAGGAGTCGGGGGTGTGGATCTCGTCGATCACGACGAGCTTCCCGTCGGCGATGCCCATCTCGTACTTCGTGTCCACGAGCACGAGGCCCCGGCCCCGGGCCCACTCCTGCCCGCGCGCGAAGAGCCGCTCGGCCACCGCGGTGGCCTCGCGCCAGATCTCCGGCGCCACGATCCGCTCGTCGAGGATCTCCTTCTCGCTGATGGGCTCGTCGTGCTTCCCGTACTCGGCCTTGGTGGAGGGCGTGATGACGGCCTTCTCGAACCGCTGGTCCTTCCGGAGCCCCTTCGGCCACTCGATCCCGTAGGCGCCCGCCTTGCCGGCCTGGTAGTCGCGCCAGAGCGAGCCCGTGATGTAGCCGCGGATCACGATCTCGATGGGCAGGGGCTTCGCCTTCTTCACCACCATGACGCTCGGGTCGGGGGCGTCCACCAGGTGGGTGGGGGCGATGTCCTTCACCTTCTCGAACCAGAAGAGGGTGAGGCGGGAGAGCACCTCGCCCTTGAACGGGATGGTGCCCAGCACGTGGTCGAAGGCGCTCACCCGGTCGGTCGTGATCATCACGATCCGGTCGCCCCGGGAGTAGTTGTCCCGGACCTTCCCCCGGTAGAGCTCGCCGAGGGCGGGGAGGTCGAGCTGCTGGAGGGTGTGGGGGATCTGGGCGCGCAGGGTGGCGTCGGAGAGCATGGCGGGATGTTATATGGGGCGCGCCCGATGGGTCTCGGAAAAGTGCGATTCGTGCTGCACCGGCCGCAGAGCGCCGAGAACGTCGGGGCCGCCGCCCGGGCCATGAAGAACTTCGCCCTGGAGCGGCTCCTGCTGGTGGCGCCGCCGTCCTGGGAGGGGTTGCCCCGGGGCGGGGAGGGCGGGACGGCCCGGGAGGACTTCCTGGCGCGGGCGCGGCGGGTGGCCCGGCGCGCCGCCGACCTGCTGGACCGGGCCGAGATCCACGGCGACCTGCGGGGGGCGCTGGCGGGCACCACCTGGGCCTGCGGCACCACCTCGCGGGCCGTCGAGGGCCGGCCCCGGATCGACCCGCGGGAGCTGGCGGCCGAGGTCGCCCGGCGCGCCGAGGTGGCGGTGGTCTTCGGCGAGGAGCGGCGGGGCCTCTCCGACGCCGAGCTCGAGCTCTGCCAGGCGGTCTGCACCATCCCGACGCGGGAGGGGTACGACTCGATGAACCTGGCCCAGGCGGTGGCGGTGGTGGCCTACGAGATCGGGGGCGGCCCCCCGGGCGGAGCCGTCCCGGACGCCGGCCCGGCCCGGCACGAGACGGTCGAGGCCCTCTGGGAGCGGCTCCGGACGCTGCTCTCCCGGGCGGGGTACCTGAACCCGCAGAACCCCGACCACGTCCTGGCCGAATGGCGGCGGCTGCTCGCGCGGGCGGAGCCTTCGCAGCGCGAGGTGGAGCTCCTGGTCGCCGCCGTCCGCTCGCTGGAGCGGCTGCTCGGGGAGACGGCGCGGCGCTAGGCGGCGGGCGCCTCGGCGGGCGGGGCGGCGGCCGCGGTCGCCTCCCCCTGGTTCTTCTTGCGGGCCTTCTTCCAGGCGTCGAAGTGCTCCTGGCAGAGGCCGTGCGCGGCGACCTTCTTCTTGCAGTCCGGCTTCGAGCAGGTGGCGTAGCGCCGGGGCCGCCCCTCGATCTCGCCGCGCCGCCACTTCTTGTAGTGGAAGAAGCACAGGCCCTTCGCCCGGTACGCCCGCTTGCACCCCGCCACCGAGCAACTCTTCTTGCCGCTGCCCTTGGGCGCGGGCGCCCTCTTCTTCGGCTTCGCCTTCTTCTCGGCCATAGGTCGGCGGTGTTTACCCGACCTGGGCGGCCTTGGCAAGCGCGTGGCGCCGCGCCCGGCGCCGCCCTAGAGTCCGGGCGCATGGCCACCGCGCGCGAGGGGCTCGAGCCCGGCCCCGACGGCAGGCTCCGCTGCCGCTGGGGCCTCTCCGCTCCCGAGTACGTCCGCTACCACGACGAGGAGTGGGGGCGCCCCGCCACCGACGACGTCCGCCTCTTCGAGAAGCTCAGCCTGGAGGGCTTCCAGGCCGGTCTCTCCTGGCTCACCATCCTGCGCAAGCGCGAGGCCTTCCGCCGCGCCTTCGCCGGGTTCGACTTCGAGCGGGTGGCCCGGTTCGGGGCGCGGGACGTGAGGCGCCTCCTCGGCGACGCGGCCATCGTGCGCCACCGCGGCAAGATCGAGGCCACCATCCGGAACGCCCGCCGCGCCTGCGAGCTCGTCGAGGCGCACGGCTCGCTCGCCGCCTGGATCTGGCGCTTCGAGCCGCCGCCCGCGGCGCGGCCGCGCCGGCTCGACTGGGCCACGCTCCGGACGATGGCCCGGACCGCGGAGTCGACCGCGCTCTCCCGGGAGCTCCGGCGCCGGGGCTGGGCCTTCGTGGGTCCCACCACCGTCTACGCCGTCATGCAGGCCATGGGGCTCGTCAACGACCACCTGGAGGGGTGCGCGGTCCGGGCGGCGGTGGAGCGCGAGCGCCGGGCGCTGGCGCGCCCCGGCCGCTGATCCGCCGGGGGGTCCGGAGCGGCCTTCTCCGCTCAGTCCTGCAGCCGGTCGGAGACCAGGCGGTCCACGGCCCTTCGGTCGGCCTCGGTGTGCCGCTCGGCGGGCCGCCGATCCCGCGGGGGCGCGCCGCCCGCCCTCCGGCGCGCGTCCGGGTCGCCGGCCGGAGGCGGCGCCAGCCAGGCGCGCAGCTCTCCCAGGCCTCGCCCGGCGAAGGTCAGCGCATCGGGGGACGACCGCCAGCGCGCCTCCAGCGTGCGTCCGCCCACGGGCACGAACGACCAGACCGCCCAGAGGGCGCCCGCGGCCAGCGCGAGCCTGAGGAGCGTTCGCATGGGCCCGGCGTAGCACGGGGCCCGGGGCGCGTCGACTTCCCGGCCCGGGGCGCGGCTAGGCCAGGAACGGGGCCAGGTCCGCCGCCGACTCGGCGAAGACCGTGGCGCCCGCCTGCGCCAGCTCCCCGCGCGTCTGGAAGCCCCAGGTCACCGCCACAAACGGGATCCCCGCCGCCCGCGCGGTCTCCGCGTCCACGCGGCTGTCGCCGATCCAGACCGCCGCGGCCGGCTCCCCGCCGAGCCGCGACAGGATCTCGAGCGCGCCGGTCGGGTCCGGCTTCCGCGGCGCCTCGTCGCCGCCCACCACCGCCGCGAAGCGGCCGAGCAGGCCGACGCCCTCGAGGATGCGGCGGGCCAGGTCGCCGGGCTTGTTGGTGTGGACGGCCAGGGTCCGACCCGCCCCGGCCAGGACGGCCGTGATCCCGGGATAGGGGCGGGTCCGGTCGAGGCAGTGCTCGCGGTAGTGATGCCACCAGGCGGCCAGGGCGGGCTCGACCAGGTGGCCGTGCGGCGCCACCGCCCGCTCGATCAGGCGGCGCGCTCCCTCCCCCACGAAGGCGCGGACCTCCTCGACCGGACGGCGCGGGATGCCCACCACCCCGAGCGCGTGGTTCACCGAGGCCGCCAGGTCTTCCAGGGTGTCGAGCAGCGTCCCGTCGAGGTCCAGGATGGCCACCCGCATCATCGGGCGGTTCCGGGCGGCAGGATGGTGAACTCCACGCGCCGGTTCTTGGCGCGCCCCAGGGCCGACGCGTTCGAGACCACCGGGCGCTCGAATCCGTAGCCGACCGGGACGAGCCGCCCCCGCGCCACGCCCTTCGAGACCAGGTACTCGACCACCGCCGCGGCGCGCCGCTGCGACAGGTCCTTGTTGTAGGAGGCCGACCCCACGTTGTCGGTGTGCCCCTCCACGCGGATGCGATCGATCTCGGAGTGCTGCTGCAGGATGGCGGCGATCTCGTCGAGGACGCGGTGCGACGTCCTGCGGATGGTGTCCCTGCCGGTGTCGAACGTGATGGCGTCCTTGAGGGAGAGCCGCTCGGTCTCGATCTCGACCACGGGCTCGTTCTCGCCCACCGGGCAGCCGTCGGACTGCGCCGGTCCGGCCTGGTCCGGGCACTTGTCCTCGCGGTCCGGGATGGAGTCCTCGTCCCGGTCCGGGCAGCCGTCGAGGTCGGGCCGTCCCGGCTGTTGCGGGCAGGCGTCGTCGCGGTTCAGGACGCCGTCGCGGTCGACGTCGGGCTCGGGGCAGCCGGCGTTCTCCTTCGGTCCGGGCCGGTCCGGGCAGGCGTCGTCGCGGTCCGGCACGCCGTCGCCGTCGCGGTCCCGCCGGATTCGCTCCCAGCGGAGCCCGAGGAAGACGCGCCACGCCTCGCGCCCGTAGCCGTGCTCGCCGATGCCGGTCCCGGCGCCCGCCTCGAGGGCCAGGTCCCCCAGGATGGTGGCGCGCAGGCCGGCCCGCGCGGAGAGGGGGGCCTGGTAGCGGTCCTCGCCCGGCGCGTTTCCGCGCGGCCAGCCGCCGGTCAGCTCGGCGATGGCGCGCCATCGCTCGATCCCCGGCGCGCGCGGCAGCTCGACCGAGGCGGCGAGGCCGTAGACGAGGCCGTCGTGCACGACCAGCTGGGCGTACTGGCCCTGGCCGCGGAAGGCGTAGCCGAGCTGGGCGTCCAGCCGCAGGCGGCCGACGCCGCGCGTGGCGATGACCGTGGGCACCAGCGCGAGGCCGTCGCCCGCGAACGCGTCGCCGTCGCCGGTGGGCAGGCGGACGTCGAGCATGGCGGCCAGGTCCACCGGGAGCCGCCCCCGCCAGGGGAGCGCGGCCTTGGCGCCCAGCCGGACGTCGCCCAGGGCGGACGAGGCGACCGGCGCCACCAGCGGGCCGGTGATCCCCCGGGAGGTGAGGAGCGAGAAGTCGGCCTGCTGGGAGACGACGAAGGGGACGTGGAGGCCGAGCTCGACGGGACCGAACGCCCAGCCGGCCAGCAGGTGCGCCGAGAGCCTCGACTCGAGCAGGTCCGCGCCCTCGTCGCCGAGGCGGAGCGCGAGCAGGCCCTCGGCGTAGTCGAGCAGGATCTCCGCGGAGAGGGTCCCCGGCGGCGCCGCCACGGCCGACTCCACCGCGAAGCCGCGCTCGAGGCCGAGGCCCCAGCGCACCGGGTCCGGGTCGAAGCCGCGCGCGAAGGGGTCGTCCGCCCGCGTCGCCGAGCCGGCGAGCAGGATCGCTGCGGCCGCGAGGGCGCGGACCGGTGGGCCCATGTGCGCGAGCTTAGGGGCCCCGGGCGAACGACGCAAACTCGCGGCCGCGCCCGTCGCGCGCCGGCCCCTAGGCGGCCCGATCCCCCGGGAGGGCGCCCCGGCGGCGCAGGACCCGGAGCAGCGCGTCGTGCACGCCGGGATCGATCTGCGTGCCGCGCAGCGCGATCAGGATGGGCAGCACCTGGTCGGCCGGGATGGCCGGCTGGTAGGGGCGCGCGGAGGTGCAGGCGTCCCAGGTGTCCGCCGCGTTGACGATCCGCGCGACGAGAGGGATGGACTCCCCGGCCAGCCGGTCGGGGTAGCCGGTGCCGTCCCAGCGCTCGTGGTGGCCGCGGATGGCGGGGGCGGCGTCCCGGAGGAACTCGACGCCCTTGACGATCTCGGCGCCGATGGCCGGGTGGGCACGCATCTGGTCGAGCTCGGGAGCCGAGAGCGGGGTGGTCTTCCCGAGCAGCGGCTCCGGGATGCCGATCTTCCCGATGTCGTGCAGGATGCCGCCGTAGGAGAGGGCGCGCAGCTCCGCCTCGCCCAGTCCCATCTCGCGCCCGATCTCGACCGCGAGGTCGGCCACCCGCTGGGCGTGACCGCGGGTGTACGGGTCCTTCGCGTCGATGGCGCCCGCCAGGCTCCGGATGGTGTCGAGGTACCCCTGCTCCAGGGCGGCGATGAGCCGGCGGTTCTCGGCGTCGTAGCTCGCCAGCTCGCGGGACATGTGGTTGAAGGTGTAGGCGAGGTCGCCGATCTCGTTGCGGACGCCGACCTCCACCTGGCGCCCGAACCGCCCGCGGGCGATCTCGAGAGCGCCCCGCACGCAGGCCTCCAGCGGCTCCACCAGCCGCCGTGCCACCAGGGCGGAGAGCAGGACCGCCCCGGCGAAGGAGGCGACCAGGGCCGCCACGATCGAGACGGAGAGGCCCTCGGGGCCGCGGGAGACGAAGGCCGCCAGCACCGCGGTCGGCACCGCTCCCGCCAGGAGCGTGAGGAGGAGGAAGGTCCGGAACAGCCTCATCGGCCGGAGCCCGCCGCGCGGGCCATGGCCCGCTCCAGGGTCCTGCGCGAGATGGGCTTCTCCAGGAGCACCTTCGCGGCCTCGACGCCGTCCACGCCGCGCAGGCTGCCGTCGGTGATGGCGGTGAGGAGCACCGCCGGCACGTCGCTGCCGCGGCGCCGGATCTCCCGCAGGGCGTCGAGCCCGGACAGCTTGGGCATGAGGAAGTCCAGGATGAGCAGGTCGGGGGACTCGCGCGCGCACAGGGTCACGGCGTCCGCGCCGTTCTCGGCCGCCACCACGGAGTGGCCGAGGTCGACGAGCAGGTCGGAGAGCATGGTGCGGACCAGCCGGTCGTCGTCGGCGATGAGGACCTTCACCGAGTCTCCCGGCCGGGGGCGCGCGGGGAAGCCGCCATGGCAGCGCAGGATACCACGGGGGCCGCGGCCGCACCGAGCCGGGCCGGGGCCGACCTCGGGTCCTCAGGGCCCCAGACCCACCCACTCCGACCCGTCGGCGTACACCTCGCGCTTCCAGATGGGCGCGTCGTGCTTGAGACGCTCGATGGCCGCCTCGCAGGCCCGGAAGGCCGCCGCGCGGTGGGGGGCGGCGCAGGCGATCACCACGGCCGACTCGCCCGGCTCGAGCCGGCCGACCCGGTGCACGATGGCCACCGAGGCGCCGTGCTCCCGCTCGATCGCCTCGCCGATCTCGGACAGCTTCGCCTCCGCCATGGGCAGGTAGGCCTCGTACTCGAGGCGCACGACGCGACGTCCGCCGGTCTCGTCGCGCACCGTCCCGGTGAAGGTCACGACGCCGCCGAGCCCGGGGGCGGACACCGCCTCCACCGCCTCGGCGAGGCGGAGCGGCCGGTCCACCACCGCGAAGAGCCCCTCGCCGCCCGACACCGGCGGCACCACGGCCACCTCGGCGCCGTCGCGGATGGGCGCGTCGTCGCCCGCGAACTCGCGGTCCACCGCGATGCGGCAGCGGGGCAGGATCCGGCCCAGGGCGGGGCGCGCGGCGGCCAGGGCCTCCCGGAGCGCCGCCACCGTGGCGGGGGTGACCGCCAGCGTCTCGCGGGCGAGGCCGGCCGCGTCCCGGGCGGCGGCGAAGTAGAGGACGTCGATGGGCATGGTCGCTCCGCGGGCGGCGCCGTCACCGCCGCAGGAGGGCGGGGAGGTCCCCGAACAGGGTCACGGCCAGCAGGAGGAGCAGGAGCGCGGCGATCCCGACGGCGTGCAGGATGGCCTCGATGCGCTCGTTGGCGCGGCGGCGCGCCACGATCTCGTAGGCCAGGAAGACGAGCCGCCCGCCGTCGAGCCCGGGGACCGGGAGGAGGTTGAAGAGCGCCAGGGCCACCGAGATGTTGAACAGGATGCCGACCAGCGCCTCGCCGCCGCGCTGTGCGGCCCGGGCCATCCGCTTCCCGATCCCCAGCGGCCCCATGAGCTTGGGGGTTCCCTTCTCCGGGGAGAAGAGGGCGGCCAGCGACGAGAGCGTTCGCGCGGCGGTCCCGTGGGTCAGCGCGGTGCCGAGCGCCAGGGCGGAGAGTCCCGAGCGGCGCTCCCGGAGAAGGTGCGTCTCGAAGCCCGCCCGGCCGACCCCGTTCTCCAGGCGCGGGTGCAGCGTGAGCCCGAGGCGCCGGGCTTCCCCGTCCATGCTCCGCTCCACCTCCAGGGCGGCCGCCTGATCGGGGCGCGCCTGGATCTCCCGGACCAGGTCCTCCCAGGTCGAGACGGGCGTGCCCCCCACCGAGAGGATCCGGTCCCCCTCCCGGAGCCCGGCCTGCTCGGCGGGCGAGCCCGGCTCGACCCATCCCACGCTCGACGAGGGGTCGGGCGACGGGACGCCGATGGTGGCGGCGAGGCCCGTCGCCAGCGCGATGGCGAGCAGGTAGTTCATGGCCGGGCCCGCCGCGATGACGAGGAACCGTTGCCAGGCGGGCCGGTTCGTGAAGCTCCGCGGGTCGGCCGCCGCCTCCTCGTCGCCGGGAGCCATCCCGGCGATCTTCACGTAGCCGCCGAGGGGGAGCGCCGAGAGGGCGTACTCCGTCTCCCCGCGGCGGAACCGCGCCAGCACCGGCCCGAAGCCGACGCTGAACCGCTCCACCTTCATGCCGGTGAGCCGGGCGACCACGGCGTGGCCCGCCTCGTGGACCACCACCAGCAGCGCGAAGGCCAGCACCGCGACGACGATCGCTCCCGCGCTCATGGCGTCATTCCTCGAACTCCTCGGCTTCGAAGACCTCGATCACCGTCTCGGGGTCGTCGGCGGCGGAAGGGGGAAGCCCCGCCTTGAGGCAGGCGTGCCTGAGGAAGGCCGGCCCGTCCCAGCCGTGCTCCACGGCCACCTTGGGGAGCAGCGCGCCGCGGTTCCACCCGCGACGCACGAGCAGGCCGTGCTCGCCCACCCGCAGGGCGGACCGGTCCTCGAGCCGGACCGACGGGAGGAGGGCCGAGACCGCGATGCGGAGCCCGCCCACCTCGTCCGGCCTCAGGGGCGAGAAGCGCGGGTCCTCGGAGGCGGCCGAGACGGCCATGCGGGCCACGGTCTCCGCCAGCGACCCCCGCGGCTGGAAGGTCCCCACGCAGCCGCGGAGCGCGCCCTCCACGTGGAGCGTCACGAACGCGCCGCGCGGCTCGGCCAGCGCGCCGGATCCCGGCAGGGGGACGTCGCCGGTCGCTCCCAGGTGGCGGAGGATGGCGCGTCGGGCGATCCCGAGGAGGGCGGCCCGCTCGGCGGGCGAGAGGCGGGGCGTGCCGGTCATGGGCGGCGGCGCGCCCCGGTGAGGAGGAAGCGGCGGGCGTCGGCGAGGATCTCGGCGTGGTCGAAGGCGAGCGGCGAGGGCAGGCGTCCCCAGCCGAAGGCGCAGGCGCGGGCGGCGTCGTCGCCGGCCGAGGGGGTCCCGGACGCGTCGCCCAGGAAGACCGCGCTGAGCGTGTGGCGCCGCGGGTCCCGGCGCGGGTCGGAGTAGACGTAGAGGAGGTCGGTGAGCCGGACCTCGAGCCCGGTCTCCTCCCGGGCCTCGCGCACGGCGGCCGCCTCGAGCGACTCGCCCGGGTCGACGAAGCCGCCCGGAAGCGCCCACCCCGGGGGCGGGAAGCGGCGCTCCACCAGGACGACCTCCTCCCCCGGCAGGAGGATCACGACGTCCACCGTGGGCGCGGGTCCGCGCGGCTCGGGCATCGAGGCGACTCGTAGCGCAGGGGGGTCGATGGGTCAACCGAGGCGGAGGAACGCGCGGCGCGGCTCATCGAGGCGCCAGCACCAGGGGCTCGGCGCGGGGGGAGGCCGCCTCCTCCGGCGCGATGGGGAAGGCCTTCTCGACCAGGCGCCGCGCGAAGGGGATCGAGAGCGGCGGCGCGCCGGCGGCCAGGGCCCGGGCCGCCGCGGCCGCCGCCCGGGCGCGGGCCGCGTCCCCCGTCCGATCGAGGTGGTCGGCCGCCGCGCAGAGCCGGCCGACGAGCCGGGTGCGGCGCGCGCCGTCCGAGAGGTACCGCTCCACCGCCTGCGCGACCAGGCGCGCCGCCTGCTCCCGCCGTTGCCGCTCGTCGATGTAGAGCGCCGACACCGCCACCTCGTCGAGCTGCGCCGCCACCTCGCGCAGGAACGCCTCCTCGGGGAGCCAGCCGCGCAGCAAGGGGAGGTCGTGCAGGGCCGCGGAGGCGGCCAGGGCCTCGCGCTCCTCCTCCTCCGGAAGGGCCGGAAATCGGTCGGCCGGGTCCCGGGGAGGCGCGGCGGGGCCGAGCTGGGCGAGCCAGCGGTCGGCCCCCTCCGGGACCCGGGTCCCGGAGGCGTCGTTCCTGGCGCGCGCCGCCGCGACCAGCGACCGGGCCAGCTCCCCGTCGATCTCGCCCACGCCCATCGCCTCGCCGCGCGCGACGAGGTCCCGCACCACCGCCCGCCACTCCCTGCGCCCGACCAGGCCGAGCTGCAGCTCGAGGAGGCCGCGCTCGTCGGAGATCACCGCCTGCCCCACCTCGATGCCCTTCCCCGGGACGGCGCGGGGGAGCCACACGGCGCGCTCGCCGTGGCCGTCGATGGCCGACGCGTAGGCCGGCAACGGCGGCTCTTCGGCGGGTGCGGCCGGCGGCGGCGCCGGGCGAGAGGGCTCGGGGACGTCCACGCCCCGGGCGCGGAGCAGGTGCAGCCCGCGGCGCGCCTCCTTGGCGACCTCGCGCGACGGGTGCGCGGCCAGGGCGGCGAGAAGGTCGGCCCGTCCGGCCCCGAGCGCGGCCCGGGCCACGGCGGCGGCGAGCGGGCCGGGCAGG
>DATIUR010000268.1:0-21378 GCA_035466675.1 Anaeromyxobacteraceae bacterium
CTCGGGCCGCGGCTCGGGCCGGGCCGGCCGGGCCTTCCCGGCGCGGGCCGCCTTCCGCGTCTGTGGCATGTCGCGCGGGACGTAGATGACGGGGGTGAGGAGCTCGGCCGGCGGGGAGGGCTTCTCCGCCTGCACCGTGGGCAGCGCCCCGCGCCAGATGGGCTGCTCGTAGACGTTGTTCGAGTCGGTCCAGCGGCGCGACCCGCCCTCCCGCCCCATCAGATTCAGCCAGGAGTTGATCCGGCTGTCGACGTCGTCGATGGCGTGCGTGAGGAGCGCCTCGAGCGTCATGGGCTCCTTGGGCGAGCCGAACTCGGCCTTGCCGTGGTGGGCGAGGACCAGGTGGACGACGTGGTGCTCGAGTTCCCTGGGGACGCCCAGGCGCCGCGCCCGGTCGTGGATCCACTGGGCGGTCATGACGTGGTGGCCCACCAGGCGCCCCTCGTCGGTGTACTCGGCGTTCCGTTCCAGCGAGAGCTCCCGGATCTTGCCCAGGTCGTGGAAGAAGGCGCCGGCGGCGAGCAGGTCGCGGTCCACCTGCGGATACTGGTCGGCGAAGCGGTGCGCCAGCTTGAGGCAGGCCACGGTGTGCTCGAGCAGGCCGCCCGGGTAGGCGTGATGGACGGTCTTGGCGGCGGCGGCCCGGCGCAGCCGGGCGGCCACGTCGTCGTCCTCCACGAACGCCTTCACGAGCGCCTTCACGTGCGGGTCGACGATGGCCTCCACCAGCCCGACCAGCTCCTTCCAGAGCGCCTCCTCCACCTCGTTCGACGCCGGCCGCTCGGGCTTCTTCGGCTCCGGCGGCGGGACCCAGAGGAAGTCGGCCGCGTCGAGGCCGGCCGGGTCCTGCTTCGCCACCGACTCGATCCGGAGCTGGGGCCGTCCCTGGAACGTCCCGACCTGGCCCTCCACCTCCACGTAGTCCTTCTCCTCGAGCAGGGCCGCGAGCTCGTCCACGCGCTCGAAGGCGCGCCCGTCCAGCTCGCCGGTCCTGTCCTGGAAGGCGACCGCCAGGTAGGTCTTCCCGCTCTTCGCGGTCGGGATCGCCTTGCGGGCGACGAGGAGGACGGTCTTGAGACGCTCCCCCTCCTTGACGTCCTTGACCCAGATCTTCTCCATGGTCCGCGCACGCTAGCCGAAGCGGGGCCGCGAGACAACACGGAATGCCCTCGTTTCAGGGCATTTCGAGCGACCCCCCGGGGATCGACGCGCCCGGCGCCGGACCGGGTTAGATCCCCGCATGCGGATCGATCGCGAGAGGGACGCCCTCCTCGTCGTGGACGTCCAGCACGACTTCCTGCCGGGCGGCGCGCTCGCCGTCCCGCGCGGCGACGAGATCGTGGCGCCCGTCGCCCGTTTCGCCCCGCGCTTCGCCACGGTGGTGGCCACCCAGGACTGGCACCCGCCGGGACACGTCTCCTTCGCCTCGTCCCACCCGGGCCGGGCGCCGTTCCAGGTCCTGGAGCGGCCGCAGGGGCCGCAGGAGCTGTGGCCGGACCACTGCCTGCGCGGCTCGCGGGGCGCCGCCATCCACCCGGCCATCCCGGACGAGGCGGTCACGCTCGTGCTCCGCAAGGGGACGCGCCCCGAGGTGGACTCCTACAGCGCCTTCCGGGAGAACGTGGGCCCGGAGGGGAGCCGGCCCACCACCGGGCTCGGCGCCTGGCTGCGGGCGCGGGGCGTCGGCCGCGTCTTCGTGTGCGGGCTGGCGCGCGACTTCTGCGTGCGGGCCACCGCGGTGGACGCGGCCGCGGAGGGGTTCGACGTGGTCCTGCTCGACGACCTCACCCGCGCGGTCTTCCCCGACCGGCGGGCGCAGGTGGACGGCGAGCTCCGCCGGGCCGGCGTGGCGCTCGGCTCGAGCGCGGAGATCACAGGAGCCTGAGCTGCGGGTCGGTCCCGGCGGGATCGGCCGGCTCGAGGCAGGCCGGGTCGTCGTTCTCCACCGAGTTCGCGCGGGGCGAGACGGCCCGCGCGGCCAGGCTGCCGTCGGCGGCCGGCTCGAGCGCCGGGGGAGGGCCGGAGAGCCAGGCCTCGAGGCGGTCCTCCGGGAGGATCACCGGCATCCGGTCGTGGACCCGCGCCACCTCCGCGTTGGGCGGGCCGGTCAGGATCACGAACCCCGGGGCGCCGCCCTCCGACGGGCCGAAGAGCGCGGCGAGCAGGATGGGGCGGCCCCCGGGGCGGTGGAACCAGATCGGCCGCCGCGCCCGGGCCGGCCCCGTCCACTCGTAGAAGCCGTCCACCGGCACGGCGCAGCGGCGCTCCGCGAAGGCCTCGCGGAAGGCGGGCCGCCGCGCGGCCGTCTCCAGGCGGGCGTTGACGTGGAGGGATCCCCGCGCCGAGGGGAGCCCGAAGACCGCGGCCTCCAGCCGGCGCCCGGCGGAGGTGGCGCGGAGGAGGAGATGGGGCTGGCCCGGCGCCACGTTGAAGCGCGGCCGCCAGGCGCTCGCGAGCAGGGCGTCCACCTCGGCGGCCCAGGCGCGGGCCATCGAGGCGAGGTCCCGCTCGGTGAGCGTGAACCGTCCGCACACGGAGGAAGTGTAGCGCCCCGTGCGGCGTGACGCCGGCCCCCCCGGGGCGTCGTGCCGCGGGTGGGCCGGGCGCCCTTCGCTGGTAGAATGGCGCAGGAGCAAAGGTCCTTGCCCGCCATCAGCCGGATCCTCGTCCCGGTGGACTTCTCGCCGTCCGCGCGCGCGGCGCTCGAGTACGCGTCGTTCCTGGCCGGCCGGTTCGGGGCCTTCCTGGACGTGCTCTACGTGGCGGAGCCGCCGGGCTACGTCGGCCCCGACACGCTCGCCCTCCTGCCCGTCTCGGGCCAGCCGGGGCGGGGCCAGGCGCGCGGCGACGTGAGCCGCGAGGTGGAGGGCATCCTGGCCCGGGCCGGCGCGCGCCCCGCCCACGTCAGCGTCCGGGTCGAGTCGGGCGAGCCGAGCGACACCATCCTCTCGGCGTCCCGCGACGGCGGCGCGGACCTCATCGTGATGGGAACGCACGGCCGGACCGGGCTGTCGCGCCTGCTCATCGGGAGCGTGGCGGAGGCGGTGCTCCGGAGGGCGACCTGCCCGGTCCTCACCATCCGGGTGGCGTCCAAGACGCCTCGCGAGGTGGTGCCGCTCTAGCGTGGCCCGGGGAGGCTTCCCCGGCGGAAGGGGTGGGGACATGGCCCTGGTCTCGGAGGCGATGAACCGGTCGGTGCTGGCGGTGTCGCCGGGCACGAGCGCCTCCCGGGCGGTCGAGCTGGCGCACCGGGAGCACGCCGAGCACGTCCTCGTGCTCGAGGCGGGCGTGCTGGTGGGTATCCTGTGCACCTGCGACCTCGAGGGAGGGGAGGTGGGCGGCGCCGTGGCGGAGCGCATGAGGCTCCCGGTGCCCACCATCCGGCCGGACGCCACGCTCGAGGAGGCTGCGCTCACGCTGTCGGAGTCCGAGGTGGGCTGCCTCGCCGTCGCCTGCGGGGGACTCGTGCTGGGGACACTCGGCGAGGAGGACCTGGCGCGGGCCGGCGTCGACCCCCGGCCAGGGCGGCGCCCTCGGCAGGGCGGACGGCGAGGCAACATGCCGCACGCGTGAACCACGGGCTCGCGCCAGAGTGGCGGGCGGGCATGCCGAAGCACACCGTCCAGGATTTCATGACGGTCGGGCCGGTGGTGATCGCGAGGGGGCGCACGCTGTCCGAGGCGCACCGGGTCATGCGCGAGCGTGCCATTCGCCACCTCCCGGTGGTGGAGGCGGGAACGCTCGTGGGCCTCGTGTCGCAGCGCGACCTCTACCTGCTCGAGACGCTCCAGGGCGTCGACCCGGCCACCGAGACCGTCGAGGAGGCCATGACGCGCGAGATCTACTCGGTCCCGCCGGACGCGCCCCTCCACGACGTGGCCGCCGAGATGGCGGAGCGCCGGATCGGCTCGGCGGTGGTCGTGGATCGCGGCTCGGTGATCGGGCTCTTCACCACCACCGACGCCCTGCGCGCGCTGGCGGCGGTCCAGCGAGGCTCCCGGCGCGCCCCCGCGGGCTCCCGGTCGGGTCGGCGCCCGCGCTCTGCGTCGTGACCGGCCGGGCGCGCAAGCGGTGCGCAGGCCTGATCGAGGCCAAGCCCCCGCCTCCTCGCAATCGCTCGGAACCACGTGGCGTTTCCCGGGCACGCCTCGTGAAAGACGACGCCTGCCGTGAGCCGAATCGAAGCCGAGGCGCGCGATATCCTGATCCGGCGCAGGGAGTTCCTGCGGCGCGGCCCCGGATCCGAGCGCGCGTCGGGCGATCCGGCGGCGAGCTGGGCCGACTACGAGTCCCTGCCCGAGCCGCTGTCGGAGGGAGTCCGGCGCGAGCTGGCGGAGATCGAGGCGGCGCTGGGGCGGATCGCCGAGGGACGGTACGGCCGGTGCCAGAGCTGCGGCGGGCCGATGGGGCTCCAGCGGCTCCGGGCCATCCCGGAGGCGCGCTACTGCATGGCCTGCAGCGGGCAGGCGCACGGCGCGAACGGCCCGGACTAGGCGGCGCCCCGGAGCGGCGTGCAGGTGGCGCCGCGCCCGCGCGCCTGCTATTCACCCGTCTCCCGTGCGTACCGCCCAGCGCGGCCCCGAGCGGCCGGTCCTCGCCTACGTCCTCGACGACGCCCTCTACCTCAACCTGACGAGCGCGTGCACGCTCGCCTGCGTCTTCTGCCCGAAGATCCGGGACGGAGACTGGAAGGTGGGCGGGTTCGACCTCAAGCTGGCCGGGAACCCCTCGGCCGACGAGGTGTGGGAGGCCGCGCTCGCGGCGGGCCCGGTCGACCGGTTCAGCGAGGTGGTCTTCACCGGGTTGGGCGAGCCGACGCGGCGGCTGGCGGTCCTGCTCGACCTGGCGCGCCGGCTCAAGGGCGCCGGCGTCCGGCGCGTGCGCCTCGACACCGACGGTCTCGCCAACCTGCGCGAGGGGCGCGACGTCGTGCCCGAGCTGGCGGCGGCGGGCCTCGACGCGGTATCGGTCTCGCTCAACGCGTCGGACGCGGCCACCTACGCGAGGATCTGCCCGAGCCGCCACGGGGAGGCGGCCTACCCGGCGGTGAAGGACTTCCTGGCGAGCGCGGTCCGCCGCATCCCCGACGTCGCGGCGAGCGCGGTGGCGCTGCCCGGGCTCTCCGAGGAGGCCTGCCGGGCCGTGGCGGAATCGCTCGGGGCCCGCTTCCGCTGGCGCCCCTATGACCGGCTGGGGCGCATCGAGGGCGCCGGGTCCCTGCCCCCGCAGCGGGATGGCGCCGAGGCTCCGGCGACCCGGCGCGGCCCCGGCGCGAAAACGGTCTGAGATCCGGAGCGAATCCACCGCGGAGGGCGCTGGCTTTCGGCAGGCCGCCATGCATAATGTGCAGGCCGCGCAGGCTTTGCGTAGCGCCCGCGCCGAAGGCTCCAGGCAGATGACCACCCCCAGCACCGGCCGCGCGGGCAAGGAGCGCATCCTCGTCGCCGACGACGAGCAGAACGCTCGCGTGGCGCTGCGGACCATCCTCACCGAGGAGGGGTACGAGATCGCCGAGGCGGCGGACGGCGAGGAGGCGCTGGCGCTGCTGACGGGGTTCGCGCCGGCGGCGGTGCTGGCCGACGTCCGCATGCCGCGCATGGACGGCATCACCCTGCTCAAGCGGGCGCGGGAGCAGGGATCGGACGCGGTCTTCGTCATGATGACGGCCTTCGCCAGCGTCGAGGCGGCGGTCGAGGCGATGCGGGCCGGGGCCGAGAACTACCTGGTGAAGCCGCTCGACGTGAACGCCGTGCTGGTGGTCATCGAGAAGGCGCTGGAGAAGCTCCGGCTGCAGCGCGACACCCAGAACCTCCGCGAGCGCGTGCGCGAGCGCTACCGCTTCCACTCCATCGTCGGCGACGCCCCCGAGCTGCAGGCGGTGTTCGACGTGGTGAAGCGGGCGGCGCCCACCCGCGCCACCGTCCTCATCCTGGGCGAGTCGGGGACCGGCAAGGAGCTGGTCGCGCAGGCGCTGCACGAGGAGTCGCCCCGGGCCGAGAAGCCCTTCATCAAGGTGAACTGCGCCGCGCTCTCCGAGACGCTGCTCGAGTCGGAGCTGTTCGGGCACGAGAAGGGCGCCTTCACCGGCGCCATCGGGAGGAAGGAGGGGCGGTTCGAGCTGGCCGACGGCGGCACGCTCTTCCTGGACGAGATCGGCGACATCTCGCCCGCCCTGCAGATCAAGCTCCTCCGGGTCCTCCAGCAGAAGGAGTTCGAGCGGGTCGGCGGCACGCAGACCATCAAGGTGGACGTGCGGCTGGTGGCGGCCACCAACCGCGACCTCTCCGCCGAGGTGAAGGCGGGCAAGTTCCGCGAGGACCTGTTCTCCCGGCTCAACGTGGTGGCGGTGACGCTCCCGCCGCTCCGGCAGCGCAAGGGCGACATCCCGGCGCTGGTGGCCCACTTCATCGACAAGTACGCGAAGGCCTACGGGAAGGAGATCCGGGGCCTGGCGCCGGGCACGCTCAACGCGCTCCTCTCGCACGACTGGCCCGGCAACGTGCGCGAGCTCGAGAACGTGGTGGAGCGGGCGGTGGTGCTGTGCAAGGGACTGGAGCTGACCGCCGACGACCTGCCGCCCACCCTCCGCGGCCCGCGTCCGCGCGAGCGGACGCCCGGCGCGCTCATCCCGGGCGCGACCCTGTACGAGATCGAGCGCGAGGCCATCCTGCGCACGCTCGAGATGGTGGGGGGGTCGACCTCGCGGGCGGCCGAGATCCTCGG
This sequence comes from Anaeromyxobacteraceae bacterium, assembly GCA_035466675.1. Lineage (GTDB taxonomy): Bacteria > Myxococcota > Myxococcia > Myxococcales > Anaeromyxobacteraceae > Anaeromyxobacter. The sequence continues at coordinate 6,724 of DATIUR010000268.1, forward strand.
CATCAGCGTCCGCAAGATCCAGTACCGCCTGAAGGAGTACGCCTCGGGGGCCGAGGAGGGGGGCGCGGCGCGCGACGAGGAAGCCGGGAAGGCCGAGGGGGCCGAGTAGGGTCACCGGGCCAGCGGCAGGCGGAGGACGAAGCGCGCGCCGCCGTCCGGCGCCTCGTCCACCGCGATGGTGCCCCCGTGCTGGGTCACGATGGCGTGCACGATGGGGAGGCCGAGCCCGGACCCCTCCGCCTTGGTGGTGAAGAAGGGCTCGAAGATCCGGTCGCGCGCCTCCGGCGTCACGCCGGGCCCGCTGTCGTCGATGGTCACGGCCACCACCTCGCCGTCCGCGCCGCGCTCCGGGCCGGGCTCCTCCGTCCGGCAGCTGACCCGGACCCTGCCCCCGTGCGGCGCCGCCTCCAGGGCGTTCAGGGCGAGGTTGACCAGCACCTGGCGGAGGCGCTCCTCGTCGCCCGCCACCTCCGGCACGTCCGAGAGATCGCGCTCCACGCGGATGCCGCGCCGCTCCGCCTCCCCGTCGATCAGGTCGAGGACCCTGGTGATGACCGGCACCAGCTCGACCGGCCTGGGCACGAACTCGCGGGGGCGGGCGAACTGCAGGAAGTCCTCGAGGATGTGGTCGAGGCGCCGGATCTCGTCCCGGACCAGCGTGAGGGGCTCGAGCAGGGGCCCCTGCACGCCCGGACCCAGGCGCCGGACGCGGCGCTCCAGCACCGCGAGCTGGAGGGCGGCCGCGTTCAGGGGGTTGCGGATCTCGTGCGAGAGGCCGGCCGTCATGGTGCCCACCGCGGCGAGCTTCTCCGACATCTGCGCCTTGCGGGCGAGCTCGCGCTTCTCCGCGTGCAGGCGCACCTGGCGCAGCGCCTGCTCCACGGTGACGAGCAGCTCCTGCGTGGCGCAGGGCTTCACCAGGTAGGCGCAGGCGCCGGCCCGCACCGCGGCCACCGCCGACTCCAGGGTGGCGAAGCCGGTCAGGAGCACGACCTCGCCGTCGGGGGAGAGCTCCTTGAGCCTGGGCGCGAGCGCGGTGCCGTCGCCGTCGGGCAACTTGAGATCCACCAGCGCCACGTCGAAGCCCTCCCGGGCGACGGCCAGCGCGTCGGCGCACGAGGCGGCGCCGCGGACGGCGTAGCCCGCCTGGTCGAGGATCTCGACCAGGTTCGAGACCAGGCCGGAGTTGTCGTCGACGACCAGCAGGCGCGGTCGGTGTGCGGGCTTCACCGGGGACCCCTCGCGCCGTGACGGTGGCTTCGCATGATCGGCTCACCTCGGCAGGCGCAGCGTGAAGCGGGCGCCGCCACCCGGGCGCTCGGAGTACTCGATCGAGCCGCCGTGGCGGTCGGCGATGCGCTTCACCAGGGCCAGGCCGAGGCCGACGCCCTTCTCCTTGGTGGTGATGAGGGGCTCGAAGAGGCGGCGGCGGGTGGTCAGGTCGACGCCTGGCCCGGTGTCCTCCACGGCCACCTCCACCGCACCGTCCACCAGGGCGCCGCGGATCCGCACCTCGCCCGAGGGGGAAACGGCGTGCACGGCGTTCTCGACGAGGTTCACGAGGACCTGGCGGAGCTGCACCGGGTCGCCCTCCACCTCCGGCAGCGGGTCCAGGCCGTCCAGTGCGAGCGTCACGCCCTCGGGACGGCGCACCGCCGCCGCCGCCGCCGCCGCGATCCCGGCCAGGCGGACCGGCTCCTTGCGCAGCGGGCGGTCGCGGATCATGTCGAGCAGGTTGGTGATGATGCCGTTGGCGATCCCGAGCTGCTCGCCGATCCGGTCGAGGTGCTTCGCCATCCGCTCGTCGCCACCCGCGCGCCCGCGCAGGATGAAGAGGGAGGTCTCCATCACGCCCAGCGGGTTGCGCAGGTCGTGGCCGATGGAGGCGACCAGCTGGCCGAAGGTGGAGAGCCGTTCCGCCCGCGCCTGCTGCGCGAGCAGGTCGTCCCGGTAGGTGGCGAGCATGACCGCCAGCTCCATGTCGAGGATCCGGCCGAGCGCGTCGCGCACGGCCTCCAGCTCCACCGGGTCCGGGTGGAACCGCTCGTACGCGATCCGGGCCAGCTCGCGCCGGATGACGTTCATGGCGCCGAACATGTAGTGCTGCGGCAGGCCGATCTGGACGTGCCGCCGTCCGATGCGGTAGCGGGCCTGCCAGTAGTCCTCGTCCCAGGGGCCCGAGAGCAGCCGGTCCATCCAGGCGACCAGGGTGACCTTGAGCTGGCCCACCTGGCTCTCGCCACCCTGCAGCACCTGGCTCGCCTCGTCGTGCGAGAGGATCCGCTCGTAGAAGACGGCCGCGATCTCCGCGAATCGCGGCGCCGCGGCGGCGTGCAGGGCGCGCAGCGCCGCCCCGTCCCGCGCGCCGAACCCGACGTAGCGCTGCAGCTCCTGGAACACCGTCTCCGGCATGCGCCGTGGATCTAAGCCGGAGGGCGGGACGGCGGCAACGGCCGGGCCCGATCCGGCCTACGCGCTCCCGGTCCGGCCCTGCGCCCGGACCGCCTCGGACACGAGCTCGAGGTCGCGCGCCACGTCGGCCGCGAAGCGGACGAAGTCGGCTTCGGTGACGATGCCCACGAGCCGCCCGTCGTCGTCGCATACCGGCAGGCAGCCGAACTTCCGCTCCAGCATGGTGCGGGCGGCATGGACGAGCGAGGTGCCGGGGCGGACGGTGAGGGGGCCCGGGGTCATGGCCTCGCGCACCGGGGTGCCGCGCGCGGCGGCCGTGCCGGCGGTGCCGGAGCGGAGCAGATCGCGCTGGGTGAGCAGGCCGACGAGCTTTCCCCCCTCGACCACCGGGAGGTGCCGGATGCCGCCCAGCCGGAGGAGGGACTCCGCCAGCGCCAGGTCGTCCGAGCCGCGGACGGTGACGAGGTCCTTCGACATGAAGTCCGCCACGGTGATCATGGGCGCCACCCCGGGACGCGGTCCGATTCTACCGCGCCGGGTGGCGCCCCCGTCCAGGGCCGGGGGCCCTTTTTCAGTGCACGACCAGGACGGGCTTGGAGCTGATGTGGACCACCCGGTCCGAGACGCTCCCGAGCAGCACGCGCGCCACGGCCCCGTGCCCCCGGCTCCCCACCACGACCATGCCCACGTCGGCCGCCGCCGCCTCCTCGGCGATGCGCTCCGCGGGGGATCCGTCGAGGATGCTGGTGTGCACCTCGAGGCCGGGCTCCGCCAGGCGTGCGATGGCCTTCTGCAGGATCCCCTCGGCGAAGGAGCGGTGCTCCCGCTCCAGCTCGACCAGCTTGAGCCCGTACACGTCCGGCGGCAGCACGATCTTGGGGATCACGTGGACGAGCCTCAGGCTGGCCCCGAAACGCAGGGCGACGTCGGCGGCCCACCGGGCCGCCTTGAGCGAGGCCTCCGAACCGTCGACCGCGACCAGGACCGTCTTCATGGCTGGCTCCCGCGCGCGAGACTCCCTCGGCAAGGGTGGACCCGCCCGCGCCCCGGGGCAATGCCCGGCCGGTCGCACCGCCCCGCCCGGGGGGCTGCCGGCCCGCCGCGTGCGCTCGAGAAGAAAAAGGGACGCGCCGTGCGGTGCCCCCCCGCGAGCCGTTGCCTCTCCCTGCGCCGGCCGATCCCGCGATCTCCAGGCTCGTCCGGGCCAGCCGCTCCGGGCGAATCGCGGGGGGGCTACGGCGCATCCTGGCAACCCGCCGGCGGGCGGGGGCTTCGAACGGGGGCGCCCCGACGTGGAAGCGCGTCCCGAGGGGCTGAAGGAGCAATGCCAGGGCCGCCGTTCCGAGCCCGGCCATCCCGGTAAGGTTTTCTGTGAGGCGCGGACCGGAACGGGTCGGCCCGGCCGGGACGGGGGGCAGGCCCCCCGGGATTGACGGCGGAAACCGGGGGACGCTCCGCCGTTCCCGACCCGTCTCCCCGCCCGCGCGACGGCGCCCGCCGGCCGTCGTCCCCGCGGGGCGCCTGGCCGGGGAGGTCGGGCCGCACCCGTTGCGAACCCGGGGAGTTCCGTCCGCGAATCGTGCGCCGGGCGTGGGCCAGGGCTAGGGGCCGTCCGCGCGGGCGGGGCGCTCCGGCGCGATGCCCGGATCCGCACGCAGCCCGTCCCCTTTTTTCACCGTGAGCGCAATACGCGTGCCGCCGCGCCTCGGCCGGCGGCCGGGGGAGGAAGCGAACGCTTCGCCGATGGATGAAGGTGAGGAGCCGCCCGGGGGACGATATGGGCGGGCGTCGGCTTCCCCGGCCGCACGCGCAGGGCGTGCACGGCCCGATGCCGCGCGCTCAGGCCTTGGGAGCCTGATCCGGGGGCGGCTTCTTGTCGTCGTCCTCGCCGCTGAAAGCCTTCTTGAAGCTGCGAAGGCCCTGACCGAGCCCCTGGCCGAGCGCGGGCAGCTTCGTCGCGCCGAAGAGGATCACGACGATACCGAGGATGAGCAGCAGCTCCGGCATCCTGAGACCGAACATTCGTGCCGTCCTTTCCGCTGCCCTTTTAACGTGTTCAGGCCGCCGTGTCTTCCATGGCGATGGTGGCGAGGCGCCGCGGGTCGAGCACGCGCACCCCGCGCGAGGCGTCCACCACGCCGTCCTTCTCGAGGCGGGTGAGGCAGCGGGAGAGGGTCTCCGGACGCATTCCGAGGAGCCGGGCCACCACCTGCTTGCGCACCGCGTTGGGCCGCTCCGCCAGGAAGCGGGCGTGGGCGAGAGCGAAGCGGGCCACGCGCGACATGCAGTCGCCCTGGCGCCAGTTCACCTCGTCGCGTTGCTGGCGGCCCTCGGAGAGGAGCAGGTCGAGCACCACGCGCGCCGCGCTCCGCTCCGGGCCGACCCACTGCGAGAGGGCGTCGCCCTGGATCCCGCAGAGCTTGACCCGGGAGAGCGCCCGGACCTCGAAGGGGGACGGCTCGCCGTGGAGCGCCTCGGTGCACAGGAGCGAGGAGGGGCCGCGCAGCGTGAGAAGCAGCTCCGAGCCGCGCGGGCTCACCGCCGAGAGGGCGACGAATCCCTCCTTCACGAAGAAGACCGTGCGCGGGCGCTCGCCCTGGGCGCAGATGGTGGCGCCCGACTCACGGCTGGTCGGCGTGAGGCGGCAGCGGCCCAGGGAGGCGATCCCCAGGGAACAGGCTGCACAGTCCGTGACGGGGGTGTTGGCGAGCACGACGACCCTCCCTCTGGGGCGTGGCGGTATTGATCCCGGTCGATTTGCATGGGCCAGGCCCGCGTAAGGACGTAACTTTTCCCGGGTTACGGATGCAGAGAATGCGCCTTGGCCCCGGTCAAGGCGCGTGCCACGCAAGCTTTGCAGCGGGATCGGACGCGCCGGCCGGCCTCTGGCATGATGCGCCGCGTGGATCGCGTCCTGTCGATTCGAGCCGAGGTGGAGAGAGCGATCGTCCCGGTCGGAGCGGAGACGCTCCCGATGGCCGAGGCGAGCGACCGCTGGCTCGCCGAGGCCGCCCGCGCCAGCCGGGCGGTGCCGCCCACCACGTGCTCGGCGATGGACGGCTACGCGGTGCGGGCCGCCGAGGCCTCGGGGGGCGGCGCCCTGTCGGTGCGGCAGGTCGTCTACGCCGGCGACGTCCCCGTCCCGCTCGGCGCGGGAGAGGCGGCCCGGATCTTCACGGGCGCCCCGCTGCCCGAGGGGGCGGACGCGGTGGTCCGCGAGGAGGCGGCGAGGGTCGAGGGCGGCCGGGTCCGGTTCCCCGGACCGGTCCGGCCCGGCGAGAACGTGCGGCAGGCGGGGGAGGACGTGCAGGCGGGCGGCCTCGCGCTCGCGCCGGGGGCATTCGTCGGCCCGAGGCAGGCGGCGCTGCTGGCGGCGGTGGGGGCCGATCCCGTGGTGGTCCGCCGGCGGGTGCGCGTGGCGATCGTCTCGACCGGGGACGAGGTCGTCGGCGGGCGGACGCCCGACTCGAACGGCGCCGCGCTGGAGGGCCTGGTGCGAGGCCTCGGCGCGGAGGTGATGCGGCGCGCCGTCGGCGACCGGCTCGAGGCGGTGAGGGAGGAGCTGGCCGGAGCGCTCGCCGCCTGCGACGCGCTCGTCACGGTGGGCGGCGTCTCGGTGGGGGAGCGGGACCTGGTGCCGGCCGCGCTGGAAGGGGTCGGCGCCGCCATCCGCGTGCACGGGGTCCCCATGAAGCCCGGGAAGCCGTTCCTCTTCGCGATGGCGGGCGAGAAGCCCGCCTTCGGGCTCCCGGGGAGCCCCTCGGCCTGCCTGGTGGCCTTCGAGGTGTTCGCCCGGCCGGGCCTGCTCGCCCGGTGCGGGGCGGCTCGCCGCCACCGGCCCGCCGTGCGCCTGCCGCTCGCCGAGGCCGCCTCGGGGAAGCCGGGGAGGGCGCGCTTCCTGTGGGCGGTGCTCGAGGAGGGAGGGCGGGTGCGGCCCATCGGGCGCGACGCCGCCCAGGTGCGCGGGCCGTCGCTCGCCGACGCCCTGCTGTACGTGCCGGAGGGGGTGGGGGACCTCGCTGCGGGAGACGAGGTCGAGGCGTGGCTGCTCGGAGACGGCGCGTGAAGCGAAGGGCCCCGGTGGTGGCCTTCTCCGGGCCGAGCGGCGCGGGCAAGACGAGGCTCCTCGCCCGGCTCGTCCCGGCGCTCCGGCGCCGGGGCCTCTCGGTGGCGGTGGTGAAGCACAGCGGGCACGCCCATCCCTTCGACAGGCGCGGGAAGGACACCGAGGTGCTCCGCCGCGCCGGCGCGGTGGCGGCCGCGATCGAGGGGCCGGCCGGGATGGCCTACTTCGGCCCCCCGGCGGGAGGGCTGGGCGGGCTGCTGCGCCACCTGCCCGCGGTGGATCTGGTCCTGGCGGAGGGCTTCCGGGGCGAGCGCGTGCCGCGGGTGGAGGTCCACCGCCGCCGCGTCTCGCGGGAGTTCCTGTGCCGGAGGGACCCGGACGTCGTCGCGGTGGTGACCGACGAGCCGCCGCCGAGGGACCTGCCCGCCTTCGCGCCCGGTGAGGTCGAGGCGCTGGCCGACTTCGTCAGCTCCCGGTTCGCGCCGGAGCGGCGCCGGACGGGGGAACGGCGCCGGACGAGGTCGGCGTCGGGCCCGGCTCGTCTCCGCACCCGATCTCGCCGAGGTCCTTCACGGCCGGCCCGGCGTCGGGCACCGAGACCGTGAACCGGCACAGCCTCCCGCGCCAGTAGACCTCCGCGGCGTGGGATCCGGCCGGCACGTCCTCCAGCCAGAACGTCCCGTCCTCGCCGACGGGCGAGGAGTGGACGCGCTCGGCGCCCCCGAGGCGGAGCATGCCGCCGGCGGGGACGTCGCGTCCCTGGGGGCCGGAGAGGTGCAGCCGCCCGGTGACCGCCGTGAGCCGCTCCACCGGGAAGCGGGCCACCGCTCCCGACCGCCTGGGGGCCACCAGCAGCCGCTCGCGGGAGGCGACCGAGCGGTCGAGCGGGACGTCTCCGTCCTCGATCGAGAGCCGGTTGGCCCGGAAGGGGGTGAGCGTGGGGACGAGGATCTCCCCGTCCGCGTCGGTCCGCCCGATCGGCTGGTTCTCCTGGTAGGCGGTGACGCCCTCCACCCCGGGCACCTGCACGAGCGCGAAGCCCTGCTCGACCGGCCGGGTGAGGAAGAGCCCCTCGCGCATCATCACCACGCCCCCCGCCACCGAGAGGGCGCCGCGGTCCTCGCGGCCGAAGCGTTCCCAGCTCGCCTCCGCCCGGGCGAAGGCGGACTGGGCCTCGACGACGGCGTGGGCCGACCCGGTGCGCGGCGCCGAGGAGGCGCGCAGGCTGTACCCGTAGCCCGGGCCGCGGGGTAGGCTCCTCGACAGGCCGATGGCGGCGCTGCCGCTCCCGTCGCTGGCGGCTCCGGCGGACATCTCGGCCGAGGCGCCGAATCCGGTGCCGAACACGAGCGAGGCGAAGAACGCCACCTGGGCGTCGCCCCCGCGCGGGAAGACGGTGCGGGCCGAGGCGGCCACCGCCATGCCCGGCCCCATCCCGTAGGAGGCCCGCAGCTCCAGCCGGGTCTCCCGGCCCGCGTCCCGGTTCACCAGGGCGCCCAGCTCGGCGGAGAGGCCGAGCCGCGGGAGCGGCGAGAGGCTGCCCACCAGCCCCGCGCGCAGGAGGGTGCGCTCGTCGGGCGGGTCGAGGCCGGCGTGGGCGTAGCGCGGCGACTGCCAGCGCAGGAACGCCGAGGTGGCGACCCGGCGCGTGCGGAGGCGCCAGGCGCCGTAGGCCCCGGCGCCGGAGAATCCCTCGCCGCCGCTCGCGGCCAGCTCGGCCTCCCACTCGCCGAAGCGCGTGAGCAGCGAGGCCGAGACCCCGCCGCTGGCGAGGCCGGCGCCCGCCTCCAGCCTGGCTCCGGCGGTGATCCGGTCGGTGATCCCCAGCCGCTCGCGCGCCACCAGCAGGAACCGGCCGTAGTCGAAGCTCTCCCGTCCCAGGTTCTCGCGCCGCAGCCCGGCGTGGACGGAGAAGTCGTGCACGCCGCGGGCGAGCTGGCGCGAGCCGAAGTAGGGGCTCGCCTCCACCGCCTCCGTCCGGCCGAAGGCGTCGCGCACGACCACGCGCACGTCGTTCGCCCCGCTCACCACCGGCAGGTTCCACAGGTCGTAGCTGCCGGGGGCGAGGAGGTCCCGGCGCACCAGGCTGCCGTTCACCCAGACCTCGACGGTGGAGGGTGTGGCCGCGAAGCCGGCCATGGACGGCCGGGGCGCCGACACGTAGTAGGGATCGAGGGAGAAGTCGCGGGCCACCCCCGCGCCGAGCAGCACCACGCCGCCCCCCAGGCCGGAGGCGGGGGCCACCGCGTCGCCGGCGTCGAAGCGGATCATCCACCGGGGGCGGTCCACCGTGAGCGTGGTGAGGCCGCGGACCACCGTTCCGTCCGGCTCGAACGCGACGGTGGACTGGAGGAGGTCGCCCAGGCCCAGGGAGAAGCCGGCCTCGGCCGCGCCCGAGACCTCGCCTCCGGTCTCGAGGCGCCCGGCGTAGTTCAAGAAGCCGCTCGGCACGTCGGCGCTGTGGGCCCCGGGAGGGCGCGGGTTCGGGGAGAGGTCGATGCCCACGCGCCCCAGCAGGGCGGCGGAGGCGGTGACCCGGAGCGCGAGGGCCTGATCGTCCAGCTCGAACGCGAGCTCCGGCGCGAGGGAGCGGAGCGAGACGAGCTCCCGGCCGCCCGAGGCCCGCCGGGTGCCGCGGAGGCCGACGAGGCCGGCCCGGCCCAGGTCGTCGGCCCCCACCCAGACGTCCTCGGGCGCGAGCTCCACCAGCACCGCGTCGCGGCGGACCTGGTTCACCACCAGCTCGAGGAAGACCGGCTGGGGCGACCGGCCGTCCCCGCCGGCGAGCGCGTAGAGGCGGGCCAGGACGGGGGCCTGGGCGTGCGCGGGCAGGGCGAGCGCGGAGGCGAGGGCGGCGGCGACGGCCGCTGTCCTCCTACGGGGCACAGGCTCCGCTCGCGATGCGCGCCGTGGCCTGGAGGGGCTGGTCGGCCGTGGCGACGGCGGTGACCTGGGCGGCCTTCCGGCACGCCTCGCGGGGGATCTCGACGTCGTAGAGGCGATCGCTTCCGGCCAGCACGTACCAGCCGTCGAAGCGCTTCTGGAAGAGGGTGGCGCCGGCGGCGTCGGCGACGGTGACGAGCACCTCGGTGGTGCGGATGCGGACCGAGCCGCCGTTCCTCATCAGGAAGGTGACCCGGCCGGCGTCCACGCCGAGGCCGACGATCTCGGCCCCGGCGAAGGTCCGCTCCGGGGCGAGGAAGACCGGGATGCCGATGCGCAGCCGCGTCCGGACGCGGTTTCCCTCCTCCTGGGTGACCGCGGGCAGGATCTCCTCGAGGAAGACCCGCCAGGACCGCTCCTTCTCGCCCGGCGCGGCGGTGGTGCCCACCCGCAGCTTGCGCTCCTGGCCCGGGGCGAGGTCGAGCACCACGGGGAAGACGACCAGATCCGAGGCCGGCTCGAGCCGCATCTCCCCGAGCGGGCTCTCGTCCCACCGGTAGACCCGGAGCTGGTAGCGCCCGCGGTCCGGGGCGGCGTTGCGGACCGTGACGAGCGCGCTCCGCGCCTTCCCCAGGTCGACGACCACCGGCGAGACGACGAGGTCGCCGCCCGCCGCGGACGCCGGCCAGGAGGCGAGGCCGGCGAGCGACGCGGCGAGGGCGGCGACGCGGGCGCGGAGCATGCGCCATGGTACGGCGAGGGGTGGAACCCCTCCAGTTTACGGCGTGAACGTGACCGTCACCACGTCCTGGTAGGCGCCCACCAGCGGGTCCTGGCCTTCCGGCACCCGCGCGTGGATCGTGTGCGTCTGGAGGGCGCGGCTCGGCGAGGTGAAGTCGAGGTCGTCGGCGGCGGTGTTGCCCCACACGTTCACGTACCCGGCGTCGAGGAAGAGATCGTAGCGGAGGAAGTTGCCGGGCGTGCCCTGGTTCTCCATCTGCCGCGAGGTGGCGTCGCGGGCGCCGCCGTCGCTGATGGTGACCGTGAAGGTCGATCCGCGGGTGCACCGGGAGTTGAGGTCGGCGGTGGCGGTGAGCGGCGTCACGTCGTTCGGAGTGACGGAGTTGTAGACGCCGAAGGCGATGGTGTTGTTCACCACCGTGAACTGGCAGGACTCGGGGACGCTGGCGGTGATGGTGATGTTCTGCGCCCGGGCCGGGCCGGCGACGGCCAGGAGGGCCAGCGCCGCGCCGCCGAGGGCGAGGGACTTCAGGACGTGCTTCATGCGGACCTCTTCTGCTGGGGTGGTGCTGCCATGGGCGGTCTTCTTCGGACCGCCTGCTCGACGTGCTACGTTGCAAGGGATGCGAGGAGCCTGGCGCAGGGCGGCCCTGCTCGTGGCGCTCGGGGCGGCCGCGTCGGCGTGGGCGCGCTCCGCCGGGGCGCAGGCGCAGTCGTGCCGGGTGTCGTCGGTGATCGGCATCGTCTTCGGGACCTACGATCCGTTCGCTCCGGGTGATCTCGTGGTGGCCGGCTCCATCACTCACCAGTGCCCGCCCACACGCCTTCCCCGAATCTCGCTCGGGACCGGGAACGCTGCCAGTTTCGCGCCACGGCAGATGTGGCTCCTCGGGAGCGGCGGAGCCGAGATTCTCCTTTACGATCTCTGCTTTGACGTTCAGTGCACCATGATCTGGGGGGACGGGTCGCCCGGAACCCACGAGTACGTCGCGACGTCGGGGCGGGCCACGGTGCCCGTGTACGGGCGGGTGCGCGCCGGGCAGGATCCGGTGGTCGGCTCCTACTCCGATATCGTGGCCGTCACGATCGTCTTCTGACCCGGCCCCTGCGGCCCCGCCCTCGCCTTGACCCCCTCGTCCCGCGCCGATAGATTCCGCGCCTTCCGCGATGGCGACGTCGAGCGACACGCCTGAGAGACCCGCGCCGGGCGCGGGCCGGGCGGCCTTCGTCTCCCCGGAGACCCGGTTCCTCGACCTGCCCGGGCCGTTCGGGCTGGAGCTGGGCGGCTCGCTTCCGGCGGTGCGGGTGGGGTACCGGACCTGGGGCGCGCTCGACCCCGAGGGCGCCAACGCGGTGGTGGTCTGCCACGCCCTGACCGGCTCCGCCGACGCGGACCTGTGGTGGACCCGCATGTTCGGGCCGGGGCGCGCCTTCGACCCCGAGCGGGACTTCGTCGTCTGCTCGAACATCCTGGGGAGCTGCTACGGCACCACCGGGCCGACGTCGATCGACCCCGCCAGCGGCCGCCCCTGGCTGGGCGACTTCCCGGCCATCACCGTCCGGGACATGGTCCGCGTGCAGCACGCCCTCGTCACCGCGCTCGGCGTCCGGCGCGTCCGGATGGTGATCGGCGGGTCCCTCGGCGGCATGCAGGCCCTGGAGTGGGCGCTCATGGTCCCGGAGATGGTCGAGTCGCTCGCCTTCGTGGCGAGCACCGCCCGCCACTCGGCCTGGTGCATCGGGCTCTCCGAGGCGCAGCGGCAGGCCATCTACGCCGACCCGCGCTGGAGGGACGGCCGCTACGACCCGGCCGACCCGCCCAGCGCCGGCCTGTCCGCGGCGCGGATGGGCGCGATGATCTCCTACCGGTCCATGCCCTCCTTCGAGCAGCGGTTCGCGCGGCGGCTCCAGTCGCCCGACCTCTTCGCGGTGGAGAGCTACCTGCGCTACCAGGGGCAGCAGCTGGTGGACCGCTTCGTCGCGGCCACCTACGTGACCCTGACCCGCGCCATGGACACCCACGACGTGTCGCGCGGGCGCGGCGACTACGAGGACGTGCTCCGCTCCGTCCGCCCGGCGACGCTGGTGGTGTCGATCGACTCGGACGTCCTCTACTGGCCCTCGGAGCAGCGGGAGGTGGCGAGCCTGGTCCCGAACGCGCGGCTGGCGGTGATGGACTCGCCGCACGGGCACGACGCCTTCCTCATCGACGTGGACCGTCTCTCCGACATGGTGGTGGACTTCCGGGGGCGTCCGCCGCGGCGCGAGCGGGCCCGGGGCGAGCCCATGGAACGCGCCTACGCCGAGCACGGCATCTCGCTGCTCGTCCTGGGCAAGGGGAAGGTGGGATCGGCCCTGCTCGAGCAGATCCGGGCCCAGCGGGGCGAGCTGGAGCGGGACTACGACCGGGTCCTCCGGGTGGTGGGCCTGGCCGACCGGCGCGCGGCCCTGTTCGACGAGCAGGGCCTCGACCTCCAGCGCTGGCGGGAGGATCTGGCCGCGGCCCCTCCCAGCGGCCCGACCGACGGCAGGAGCGCCCCGGCGCTGCTCGACCGGCTCGCCACGCTCCCCCACCCCGTGCTGGTGGACCTCACCGCCGCGGACGGCATGGAGGAGGTGTACGAGCAGGCCTTCCGGCGCGGCATCGACGTGGTGGCCTCGAACAAGCGGCCGCTGGCCGTCGCGCCGCGGCGCCTGGAGCGGCTGCGGGAGGCGCGCCGCCAGCATCACCGCCAGTACCTGTACGACACCACGGTGGGCGCCAGCCTGCCGGTCATCGCCACGCTGCGCCGCCTCGCCCGCGCCGGCGACCGGGTGCGGGCCATCGAGGGCTCGCTCTCCGGAACGCTCGGCTACCTGTGCACGGAGCTGGCCAAGGGGATCCCGCTCTCCCTCGCCACCCGCTGGGCCATCGGCCTCGGCTACACCGAGGAGGATCCGCGCGACGACCTGTCCGGGCTCGACTCCGCCCGCAAGGCCGTCATCCTGGCACGCGAGGCGGGCCTGTCGGTGGCGCTCGAGGACGTGGCGGTGACCCCGTTCGTCCCGGCGGAGGCCCTGGGCGCCACCGCGGACGGGATCCTGGCCTCGCTTCGCGGCCGCGACGAGGCCATGGCGGCGGAGGTGGAGCGGCTCCGGGGCGAGGGGAAGGTGCTCCGGTACCTCACCCGGATCGCGGCGGCGGCCGACGGGCGTGCGGAGATCCGGGTGGGCCCGGTCGCGGTCGATCCCTCCCACCCCGCCGCGCGGCTGGTGGGGGTGGAGGCCTACGTGGCCTTCACCACGGCGCGGCACGCGGAGACGCCGCTCGTGGTCCAGGGAGCCGGGGTGGGCGGCGCGAACACCGCCGGCGGCGTGGTGGCGGAGATCTTCCGGATCTCGGTCGGCGCGGGGGCGCGGTGAAGGTCCACGCCCGGCGGGGTTGCCGGCGAGGCGCCCCGGCCTTAGACATCGAGGTCATGCGCGCTCGGTGGAGCATGGCGGGCGGGAGGGCGTGCCGGTGAACGGGCCGGAGGCGCTGGCTCGTCCGGGGCGGCCCGGGCGCAACGACCCCTGCTGGTGCGGGAGCGGGCAGAAGTACAAGAAGTGCCACCTCGACGCCGACGCCGGGAAGGGGGCGGAGGGAAGCGGTCCGGTGCGCCCCCGCCCCGCGCTCGCGGCGGGACTGGTGAGCCCGCGCCTGGCGGTGCCGCCCGAGATCCCGCGGCCCGACTACGCCTCCGGCAGCCGCCCCCGGGTGTCGGGGAAGGACGTGAAGACGCCGGAGGAGCTGGAGCGGATGCGGCGCTCCTGCCGGGCCGCCGCGCGGGTCCTCCGGGTCACCGGCGAGGCGGTCCGGGCCGGGATCACCACCGACGCGCTCGACCGGATCGCCCACGAGGAGACGATCCGGCTGGGCGGCTACCCGAGCCCGCTCGCCTACCGCGGGTTCCCGAAGTCCCTCTGCACCTCGGTGAACGAGGTCATCTGCCACGGCATCCCCGACAGCCGCCCGCTCGAGGACGGCGACATCGTGAACCTGGACGTGACGGTCTATCTCGACGGCATGCACGGCGACTGCTCGGCCACCTTCCTGGTCGGGGACGTGGACGGGGAGGGGCGGCGGCTGGTGCAGGTGGCGCGCGAGTGCCTGGAGAAGGGGATCGCGGCGGTCAGGCCGGGCCGGCCCGTCTCGGACATCGGCAGGGCCGTGGAGGCGCACGCCTCGAAGCACGGCTACGGCGTGGTGCGCGCCTACTGCGGCCACGGCATCGGCGAGTCGTTCCACACCGCGCTCCAGATCCCGCACCACTTCGACGCCGCCGCGAAGCGGATCATGGAGCCGGGCATGACCTTCACCATCGAGCCCATGATCACCGAGGGGACCTGGCACGACCTCCTCTGGGACGACGGGTGGACCGCGGTGACCGCCGACGGCAAGCGCTCGGCGCAGTTCGAGCACACGGTCGCCGTCGGCGAGAAGGGCGCGGAGATCCTGACCGTCGAGGAGTGAGGGGCCTCGGGTTCTTGGCGCTCACACCTCGAGCCCGACCGCGCGCATGAGCGCGAGCGCG
>DATIUR010000269.1:0-16889 GCA_035466675.1 Anaeromyxobacteraceae bacterium
GAACCTCGTCGGCCAGTCAGCCCAGATGATCGAGGTCTACAAGCTGGTCGCCCGGGTCGCCGGCCTCGACACCACGGTGCTGATCCTCGGCGAGACCGGGACCGGCAAGGAGCTCGCGGCGCGCGCCATCCACTACCACTCCGCCCGCCGCGAGCGGCGCTTCGTGCCCGTGAACTGCGGCGCGCTCCCGGCCGAGCTGGTGGAGAGCGAGCTCTTCGGCCACGCCCGGGGCGCCTTCACCGGGGCGGTCGGCGCGAAGGCCGGGCTCTTCGAGGAGGCCGAAGGCGGGACCATCTTCCTCGACGAGATCGGCGAGCTGCCGCTGCCGGTCCAGGTGAAGCTGAATCGCGTCCTGCAGGAGCGCGAGATCCGGAGGGTGGGCGACAACCGGCCCGTCAAGGTGGACGTGCGCGTCGTCGCCGCCACGCACCGGGACCTCAAGGCGGAGGTGGCCGCCGGACGGTTCCGGGAGGACCTCTTCTACCGGCTCAACGTCTTCCCGGTGACCCTGCCGGCGCTGCGCGACCGGCGCGAGGACGTGCCGCTCCTGGCCGCGCACTTCCTGGAGAAGCACGCCAACGCCCTGCGCAAGCCGCTCCGGGGCTTCGACGACGAGGCCATCCGGGCGCTGGCGGGCTACTCGTGGCCCGGGAACGTGCGCGAGCTGGAGAACGCGGTGGAGCGGGCGGTGGCGGTCGCGGCCGGCCCGACGGTCGGGCCGGGCGACCTGCCGGCCGACGTGCGCGGGACGCAGCCCGGAAGCCTTCCCGGCGAGGTGCTCGCCAGCATGCCGTACCGCGAGGCCGTCGACCTGGCGCGCGACCGTATCTCCCGGGACTACCTGGCCGCCCTGCTGCGCGCCCACGAGGGCAACGTCACGCAGGCGGCGCAGCAGGCCGGGATGGAGCGGGAGAGCCTGCACCGGCTGCTCCGGCGGTACGGCGTCCGCTCGGAGGACTTCAAGAAGCGCTGACCGAGTCGTCCAGACGGCGGTGCTCGATCCAGGATCACGGAAGCGCGGCATCCACCCACGGGCCCCGCGGGGAAGGCGTTCCCCTCGGCGCTCCGCAGCTCGCAGGACAGGGTACGGCAGCCGCACCCGTCCGCTCCCGCCGGCATCGACGCCCTGCCAGCACGCGGTGGTGGCGCCCTTGTTCGCAGCGGCTGGACCGGCGCCGCTGCCGGTCCGATCCCCGACCGAAGAAGCCCTCCCGCGCTCGAACGCTCCGCGCCTCGGGCAACGCCCCCCGCGGGCCCCTGTCCGGCAGGCGGTTCCGCTCCCGCCGAGTGCTTCAGTATCGCGATCGGCCGTTCAGGACGCCCGAATCGATCTCTGACTCTGCAGCGGGACCCGTTCCAGCGGTGGGCGGGGCGAGGCCGGATCACCCGTGCGGCCGCAGCTGGATCTTCCCCGCCTGCTCGGGGTGCTTCCCCACCTTGCCGGCGTAGGCCTCGCGGATCCGGCCGAGGTCCGCCTCCTCGTCGCCGGAGAGCGTCAGGTACCGGGTGAGGCCGACCACGCGCGCCCGCCAGTCGAGGTAGGCGAGCCCCACCGGGACGTTCGCGGCGAGGGCCAGGCGGTAGAAGCCGGACCTCCAGCGGTCCACGTACCGGCGCGTCCCCTCCGGCGCGATGGCGAGCCACATCCGGCGGCGCCGGGCGAACTCGCCCACCAGCTGCGCGATGAGCCCGGTCGGCTCGCGCCGGTTGACCGGGATCCCCCCCATCCAGCGGAGGACGGCCGCGAAGGGTCCGCGGAAGAGCGTGTCCTTGCCGACGAAGTGCGCCGGGATGCCCACGGCGAGCCTGGCCAGGTACCCGATGACGAAGTCCCAGTTGGACGTGTGCGGGTAGACGACGATCACGCATTTCGGGCCGGGTGGCCAGACCACCTCCACGCGCCACCGGAGCAGGCGGAGCAGCCAGCCGGCCCACCGCCGCGCGACCGCGGGGCGGGGCGACGGCTCCGGGCGCGCCTCGTCCACCACGGCGACACGCTAGCCCGGAAGCGTTCCGGTCGCACGCCCGGAAGCGGGCGGACGGGTGGACGGCCCGGGGCCGAGCGAACCCCCCGGATTCGCGCTGGAAACCAAAGGGCCTATCGCCGCCGGCCCGAGCGGATTACAACATGCCGTCGCGCCGACTTCCGCTCGCCCCGAACGGTCGCTCCGCGAAGGAGCGATCATGGCCGAGTTCGCGAACGGAATGCTGGTCCAGCACGCCTCCCTGGGCGTGGGCAGGGTGGTGGCGGTGGAGGCGAACGCCGTCCACGTCTTCTTCCCCGAGCGGGCGGATCGTCACGCGGCGAAGCTGCGCCTCCCCGACGCGAGGCCGCTCCTCACCGTGGACGGGATCGAGCGGAACACCTGGCTCGAGGGGCTGTCGTCGTTCGCGCTCGACCCGGAGACCGGGCGCTACGCCCTCGCGGCGAACTTCATCACCCACGATCGGGCCATCGCCGACTTCCTGGCGCGTCATCCGCGCGAGCTGGGAGGGCCCGGCGCGGAGGACGCAAGGACGCCCACGCGGACCTCGCGCTGGCGCAGCGCCTCGGCGGAGTGGGCGCAGGCGTTCGGACAGGGCGAGGCCGAGCGACTGGTCAAGAAGGGGGACGCCCGCGAGATCGTGCGCCGGGCCGCCCGGCTGGAGCGCCACCTGGTCCTCGTCCCGGGAACGTTCGGGGCGCACGCCCTCCAGGACGCCCTGCGGGACGGCGAGGCCACGCAGGCCTTCCTCGAGGCGGTGCTCGACGTCCTCTCGGTGCCGGAGCCGGCCCGCTCCCGCATGGAGAGGCTCTTCGAGGCCGCCCAGGACCTCCCGGTGGAACCGTCGATGGCCTGGCCGATCGCGACCATCCTCCCGTTCCTCGCCGATCCGGCGCACCACGTCTTCCTGTGGCCGAGATCGGCCTGCGCGGCCGCCGCCCGGCTCGGCTGCGACCTTCGCTGGGAGCCCGCGCCGAGATGGCCCACCTACGCGGCCCTCCACGGGCTCTCCGCGCGGCTCCTCGGCAAGCTGAAGGCGCACGGCGCCCGCGATTTCGCCGACGTGGAGTCGTTCCTGTTCGCCACGGCGTCGCAGCGAACGCCCGCCACCGGCGGCCGGGCGGGTCCGGAGGCCCGCGGGGCGGCCGCGCGGGCTGCGAGCGTTCGCCGGCCAGCGCGCCAGACGAGGGGAGACCGATGAACGACGACTTCAAGACGCTCAAGGAGCGGATGCGGAAGCTCGACGGCATCCTGCTGTCCGGCGGGCTCGGTCACGTGGAGTTCGCCCAGGCCGTGAGCCGGCTGCACCGGGCCGCGCGCCGGGCCGACCGGTCCCGGCAGCCCTCGCCGCAGCTCCAGGTGCTCCTCGAGCGCGCCGAGGGGCTCGCCCGGCACGTCGGCTGACGGCGCGCCCGGGCGGCGGCCGCTTCCCCTACGCGCCGGCGAGCGCGGCGCCCCGGCCCAGCGCGCGCAGGAAGCGGTAGTGCGCCCGGATCGCGTCCCCGAGCGTCGGGCGCGATCGGTAGGGCACGCCGTGGTCCCGGCAGGCCTGCTCGACGACCGCGGCGAGCCCCGGGTAATGGACGTGGCAGACGGACGGGAAGAGGTGGTGCTCGATCTGGAAGTTGAGGCCACCGACGTACCAGCCCAGGAGCCGGCTGGACCGGGCGAAGTCCACCGTCGCGCGCACCTGGTGCTCCGCCCAGCCGGTCGGCATGGTCGCGCCCTCGGCGCGGTGGAAGGAAGCCTCCGGGACGACGTGCGCGAGCTGGAACACCGTGGAGAGCACGACGCCCAGGACGAACGCGCCGAGCACGAACAGGGCGATCACCCAGGCGCTCCGGTGGACGAGCAGCGGAATTGCCAGCGCCCAGCCCAGGAAGGCGGCCTTGCCGGCGACGACCCCGGCGAGCTCGCGGCCGCGCGGCCGCGGGATGGGGTGGCGCCCGATCCGGCCGCGGACCAGGTCCACGGCGTCGTCGACGAGCCACCACTACAGGGCCAGCACGCCGTAGAGCAGCCAGGCGTAGAGGTGCTGCCAGCGGTGGGCGGCCAGGTGGCGCTGGGTGGGCGCGAGCCTGAGGAACGGGGCGGCGTCGATGTCCGCGTCCATCCCGTCGACGTTGGCCCAGGTGTGGTGGCGGACGTTGTGCTTGAAGCGCCAGACGTAGGAACTGCCGCCGACGAGATCGAGCGCGAACCCCACCACCCGGTTCACCCACGGCGACGGGGAGTAGGCGCCGTGGTTCGCGTCGTGCATGACCGAGAACCCGATGCCGGCGGTGGCGAGGGCGAGCGACACCGTGAGCCCGACCGCGAGCCAGGGGGAAGCCTGGCCGAAGGCGAGCAGGAGGCCGTAGGACGCGCCGAACCACGCCAGGATCACGGCGGTCTTCGCGCGCATGGCGGGACCGCCCCAGGGCGCCTGGCCGGCCCGCTCGAGGTGAACGGCGGCGCGGCGCTTCAGGTCGGCGTGGAAGGCGTCCCCGCCGGGGAAGCGCAGGCGCAGGGTGGGTTCGTTCATCCAGGATCTCTAGGCCTGGCGTGTCACGCGGGAGTCACGGCGGGTCGGGCCCGGGATTCCGGGCCGTATCGCCCGCGGCGCCCGAGGAGTAGTTAAGGATCCGTGCGAATCGAGGGCGGGAGCGATGGCGGGCTGGACGAAGACCGAGGACGGGTGGGCGGTGAACCTGGACGGCAGCGACGCCGGCGCGGCGTTCTCCCTGCCGAGGGTCGAGCTTCGATCGACCGGCCGGGGGTGGATCTGCGTGTGCAGGCTCTCGAACGGGATGTCCGTCGAGCGCCCGGGCCCGCCGGCCGGCCTGGTCCCGGCGACGAAGCGGGCCGCCATGGCGCAGGCCCGGGCGGCGCTCGGGAGCCCCTGGCAGGCGGCGCTCGACGCGCTGGGCCCGGCCGGCGAGGGCTGATGGTCGCCTGACGCCGCCCTCCGGTCCGTCCGGAGGGGCGGCCCGAGGCCGAGGACCGCTCCGCTCGTCTTGCGGTGCGTCATCGCGGGCGCGATCGGGCGGGGGAAGCCCCTTGCCCCCGGACGGCCACCTTTGCCAGAATCTGGCGCTTTTCCTCGACCCGCCCGCTCCAGCGGTCGGCCCGTCCCCCGGCGGGCCGGGCTTCGCCGTTCACGGTGGAGCTGCCGGGTCCAGTCTCCAGGAGGCGCGCTCCCATGACCACCAAGACGATGAAGCCCACCCTGGTGAACCCGCTCGACCCGGTGGAGAAGGTCGAGTTCAACATCCCCGGCGAGATCGCGCGCCAGGAGGGCGGGTACGAGGAGGCGATGCGGGAGGGATGGGAGCTGATCCAGCGCCCGGTCCGCTCGGTCTCCATCGAGCAGATCGCGAAGCAGCACGCCAAGAGGCGGATGACCGTCTGGGAGCGGATCGGCGTCCTCACCGACAAGCCGCCCAACGTCCTCTTCCAGAACTGGGGCAAGAACCTCGACGGCGCCTCGCTCGTCACCGCCGTCCTCGACGTCAACGGGCGCGACGTCGCCGTCTACGGCCACGACTTCACGGTGCGCGCCGGGTCGATGGACGCCACCAACGGCTCGAAGCTGGCGCGCCTCTTCCGGCTGGCGGGCGAGAAGGGGATCCCGCTCATCGGCATGAACGACTCGGCCGGCGCCTTCGTCCCGGCCGGCGTGGGCGGCCTCGACGGCTACGCCGAGGCCTTCACGGCGCTGCGCAAGATCAGCGGCGTGGTGCCGTCGATCATGTGCATGTTCGGGTTCAACGCCGGCGGCGGCTCCTACCTGCCCCGCCAGGGCAGCTTCGTCATCCAGCCGCACGACACCTTCTTCGGCCTGACCGGGCCGGGCGTGGTGAAGTCGGTGCTGGGCGAGGACATCACCCCCGAGGAGCTGGGCGGCCCCAAGGTCCACGGCGCCTCCGGCGTGGCCGACCTGACCGTGATGGACGAGCTGGCCGCCCTGCGCCAGGCGGTCCGCCTCCTCGGCTACCTGCCCGACAACAACTCGGTCTCGCCGCCCTACCAGGAGACGCAGGACCCCATCGACCGCAGGACCTGGGAGATCAACACGCTCCTCAAGAAGGCCTTCAACTCGCCGACCGGGTTCAACACGCCCTTCGACGTGTCGATCATCATCCAGTCGGTCTGCGACTACGGCGACTACTTCGAGCTGCAGCCCGATCGCGCCCGGGAGGTGATCACCGCCTTCGGCCGGGTGGGCGGGCACGTGGTCGGCTTCGTGGCCAACAACAGCGCCGTCTCCTCCGGCCAGATCGACTGCGACTCCGCGGTGAAGATCGCCAGGTTCGTCCGGTTCTGCAACATCTACAACACCCCCATCATCTTCATGGAGGACACCACCGGCTTCCTGCCGGGACGGGAGCAGGAGGCGCGCGGCATCGTCCAGGCGGGCCGCTCCATGCTGGACGCCATCGTGGACGTGCGCACGCCCCGCATCCTCCTCATCCTGCGCAACGCCTTCGGGGGAGCCTACGCCTCGTACAACAACTACCCGACCGGCGCCGACCTGGTGCTGGCGCTCCCCACCACGCGCCTCGCCGTGATGGGCCCTGCCGGCAAGGAGTTCGTCTACAAGGACGAGCTGCGCAAGGTCCGGGGCGCGGTGGCGGAGATGGTGAAGAAGGGGATCGCCCAGCGCACCGCGGCCGGCATGGACGGGGCCGAGGCCAAGAAGGACGCCGAGCGGGAGGCGGCCGAGTGGCTGAAGCAGCAGGAGGCCGCGCTCAACCGCCGCTACGAGAAGGAGCTGATGAACCCGAAGGAGGGCCTGGCGCTGGGCTCGATCTCCTCGATCGTGATGCCCACCGACCTGCGCGAGGTGCTGGGCAAGAACATCGCCTTCCTGCTTCGCCACTACAGGCCGTCGCCCATGGGCGGCCCGCAGCGCGAGTTCCACTAGGGACGGGGAGAGACCGACCGATGGCTCAGACGATCGACTGGTACAGGGACAACCCGCTCGTCCACCGGGACCGCCGGCTGGGCAGGTCCTCCTCGGCGTGGGTCCGCTCCTTCTCCTGCGAGGACCTGAGGCCCCTCGTCGTCTGCCGCGGGCCCATCCGCAAGGAGGCCATGGACGTGTTCGAGGAGATGGGGATCCGGCACTACGGGATCCTCCTCTCCGAGAAGGACTCCATCGTCTTCGCGAACGCGCTCGCTCCCGAGCTGCGCCAGCTCACCGACAACCGGCGCGTCCACCGCGTGCCCGACTACACCGGCGCCAGCAAGGAGGAGCGGGTCGAGCGCATGAACCAGATCGTCCAGATCGCGCTCGACAACGGCTACGACTCGGTCTTCGCCGGGTACGGCTTCATGGCGGAGGACTCCGAGTTCGTCGGCACCATCGAGAAGGCCGGCCTCAAGTTCATCGGCCCGAACTCCCAGGTCCAGGAGCGCGCCGGCAAGAAGGACGAGGCCAAGCGGACCGCCCTGGAGGTGGGCGTGTCGGTGACCCCGGGCGTGAACGACGTCACGGCCCGCACGCTGGTGGCCAAGCACAAGACCCGCAAGCAGCTCCTGGCCCTGGCCGAGGCGGAGGGGCTGGCGCTCGACGCGAAGGTGGCGGCGGACGAGAAGCTGCCCCTGGAGGCGCTGGCCGACCAGATCCTCCTCGCCTCCTACGCGAAGGGGATCGACCTCTACACCATCGAGGAGCTGGGCGCCCAGGTGCAGCGCGAGGTCACCGCCATGTTCGAGAAGCACCCGGGCAGCCGGGTGCGGCTCAAGGCCATCGGCGGCGGCGGCGGGAAGGGGCAGCGCATCCTGGGCGGCGCCCTGCTCGCCACCCGGGACCCCACCGCGAAGCAGATCGCCGAGGCGGCCGCCGACGCGCCGGCCCTGGTCCGCGAGGTCCTGAACGAGGTGAAGGCCACCGGCGTGGGCGACAACAAGAACGTCCTCGTCGAGCTCAACATCGAGCAGACGCGGCACAACGAGATCCAGCTCCTCGGCAACGGGAAGTGGTGCGTGGCCCTGGGCGGACGCGACTGCTCGCTGCAGATGCACGAGCAGAAGCTGCTCGAGGTGTCGGTCACCCAGGAAGGGCTGGCCGCCGCCGCGGCCCGGGCCGAGAAGGCCGGGAAGCAGGAGGAGGCGAAGGCGCTCCGGACCGACCTCGAGACCCTGCGGCGCATGGAGGACGACGCGGCCCGCTTCGGCGCGGCGGTCGGCCTCGACTCGGCCTCGACCTTCGAGTGCATCGTGGACCGGGACCGCTACTACTTCATGGAGGTCAACACCCGCATCCAGGTGGAGCACCGGGTCACCGAGCTCTGCTACTCGCTCGAGTTCAGGAACCCGGAGGACCCGAAGGACTCCTTCGCGGTCGAGTCGCTGGTCGAGGCCATGGCGCTCGTGGCCCGCCACCGGGAGCGGCTCCCCGAGCCCCGGCGGGTGCCCCGCTTCGGCGCCTCGGTGGAGGCGCGCCTCAACGCCACGGACGCCTCGCTCTCCCCCCACGCCGGCGGCCTGATCCGGTTCTGGTCGAAGCCCATCGAGGGGGAGATCCGCGACGACCAGGGCATCAGCATGCCCAACCCCGACACCGGGATGTTCATGCGGTACCACGTGGCCGGCGCCTACGACTCGAACATCGCGCTGCTCCTCACCAAGGGGGACGACCGCCTGGAGGCCTACCAGCACCTCTCCCGGGTGCTCGGCAAGAGCAGCCTGCGGGGCGTGAACCTCGCCACCAACCTCGAGTTCCACTACGGGCTCACGAACTGGTTCATCGGCTGGAACGTGCTCGCCAAGCCCACCACCCGCTTCGTGGTGCCCTACCTGACGCTGGTCGGGCAGCTCAAGGAGGAGGCGGCCAAGCTCGACGTCCCCCATGCCTTCGCGGAGATGAAGAAGCACTACGTCGCGCAGATCTCGGCGGGGAGCGGCGGCGACCCCGCGGTGGCCAGGGCCATGGCGGAGGTGATCGACCGGAAGTTCACGCTGCTCACGCGCGTGATGGAGCGCCTGATCGACGACCCGCACCTGCTCGCCGGCTGGCTCTCGCTCAACCGCCGGCAGTACCGGATCGAGAACGGCAAGGTGCTCTGGATCCGCAACCCGCTCGGGGTGCTGAACGACACCTACGAGTACCTCAACATGGCCTACGACCCGAAGGCGCCGGCGGCCGAGGTGATCTGGCAGCACGATCACGAGCTGCTCCAGAAGTCGATCCGCTTCTACGTCGCGCTCCGCAGGACCTTCGGGCTGCGCCGGGAGGAGTTCTACAAGCTGAACGAGATCCTGAAGTCCGAGGCCCCGCAGGGCGGCTACGACGCCGAGACCTGGGCGCGGATCCGCGACGCCCACCTGGGCTTCGAGGCCGGGAACGAGATCCTGGGCCTGCTCTTCATGGTCGGCCAGCGGGTGAGCTTCTTCGACTTCCGGGTGGAGGCCGACCTCGAGGTGGTCATCCCCGCGCACCTGAACGACCCGGAGCTGCAGGCGCGCATGAAGAAGGTGCTGGTGCCGCCGCCCGCCACCAAGGCCAACGAGATCGTCGCGCCGTTCGGCGGCATGTTCTACCGGCAGGAGGCGCCCGGACGACCGCCCTTCGTGGCGGACGGCGCGCACTTCGAGAAGGGCCAGCCGCTCTTCATCATCGAGGTGATGAAGATGTTCAACACCGTCCGCGCGACGTTCTCCGGGACGGTGGACAAGGTCATCTTCCAGGGCAGCGACGGCTCGGTGGTGCAGAAGGGCCAGCCGCTCTTCAAGATCACGCCGGACGAGAGGCCGGTGGTGGTCGACCCGAAGGAGATCGAACGGGAGCGCAAGTCCCGGACCGCCGAGAACCTCAAGGCCGTGCTCATGTCGCCCTACGAGAAGCTCTACGACGTCGAGCCGAAGGAGATCGAGGTCGAGGAGCGGCGGGCGGAGTTCATCGCGGCGGTGTGAGGGCGGGTGGCGGGAGGCGGCCTGGCTCCGGTGGGCCGCCCCGGAGGGGACCTCGCGGGCGGGACCCCTCCGGGCAGATCTCGGCCGCGCCGCCGAGGCGTAGCATGGTCGTGCTCCTCGGGATGGGAGGGGTGACGCCATGCTGGTGCGCGAGGCCATGACCCACCGGGCCGAGACCATCGGCCCGGACGAGACGATCGAGGAGGCGGCCCGCCTGATGCGCGAGACGGGCGTCGGGGCGCTGGCCGTGTGCGAGCGGGATCGCCTGGTCGGGTTCCTCACCGATCGGGACATCGTGGTCCGGAGCACGGCCGCGGGGCAGGTTCCCGCCGCGGTGGACGTGCGCAGCGCCATGACGCCGCAGGTGGTCTGGTGCTCCGAGGACGACCCGCTCACCGACGCCGCCGAGCTGATGGAGAGGATGGCCGTCCGCCGCGTCGCCGTCCTGAACGCCGACAAGAGGCTCGTCGGGATGCTCGGCGTGGACGACGTGGCGCTCTTCAGCCGCACGCTCGCCGGCGAGGTGGTCGAGCACCTGCGCGCTCCGGAGCGGCCGGTCGAGCGCGGGCCCTGGCCCTGGTGGGAGTGAGGGTGTCGCCCGCAGGAGGAATCCCTCCGCCGCCTCCGCGGTTCGACGAGGTGTCGGGTGGCGTGCGATCGGGGCCAACCCCGCGGAATCGCGACCACTTGACTTCCGTTCAGGTGTGGTTAAACGAAGAGAGAGCAGGACGGGAATCCCAAGGAAGAACGGTGAACGCGAAGCAGAACAGGAAGGAGCACGAGGCGCTCGCCCCCTACGCGGGGGAGATCCGCCGCTTCCCCCCGCTGGGCCGTGAGGAGGAGCGCGCCCTGGCCATGCGCGCGCGGAAGGGCGACGCGGCGGCGCGGGAGAAGCTCGTCCGGCACAACCTCGCGCTGGTCCTTGCCGTGGTCCGGCGGCTCTCCCGCGGTGCGGTGCGGCTGGACGACCTGGTCCAGGAGGGCAACCTCGGCCTCCTGCGCGCGGTGGAGAAGTTCGACCCGGACGCCGGCGTGCGCTTCGCGACCTACGCCGCCTGGTGGATCCGCGCCTACACCTGGAAGTACGTGAAGGAGGCGCGCTCGGCGGTGCGGCCGAAGAGCGGCACGGCGGCGCAGGCCGACCTCTCGCTCGACGCGCCCATCGGCGACGAGCAGGACGACGCCTCCTTCCTGGAGCGGGTGGAGGACGAGGGGCCGGGCCCGGAGGAGACCGCGGCCGCCAGCGAGGGCGACCGCCGGGTGCGGGCCTCGCTCGGCCACGTGCGGCGCCGCGTCGGCGAGCTCGGCTGGGACATCATCCACAACCGGCTCCAGCGCGACCACCCCGAGACCCTCGAGGAGATCGGCAACCGCTGGGGCATCTCGCGGGAGCGCGTGCGCCAGGTGGAGGTCGCCACCAAGCAGTTCCTCCGCCGGTACCTCGAGCCGGTCGTCGAGGAGGAGACGCTGCCCGAGGCGGCGTAGCGCCGGCCGTCCGTTCGACCGGTGGATCGACTTTCTCTATCCGCCGGAACGAAAAGTCCGATTTGCCGGGGCAGGCGGGCCGCCGGTAGCGTCGTCGGCATCCGAGGCTCCCCATGCTCCCGAATCCGACGCCCCTGCCGTCCCTCGTGAAGCCCGAAGACGTGGAGAAGCACCGCAGCCTCTCCTGCGCCGGGTACGACGACTGTCTCGACGCCGTGCTGCGAAAGGCGTGGAGGAGCTGGACCTGCGGCCGCTGCCGGCTCTTCCTGCTCGAGAGGGACTGGCGGGCCGCCGCCATGGCGCACGAGGCCGCCCTGCGGCCGCTGGCGTAGCCCCTCACCGTGGCCCCTCGCGCCTCCGCGAGAACGCCCGCACGGCCGCGGTGGGGAGGATCCAGAAGAGCACCACGGCCGCCGCGCTTCCCAGGAGCCAGGTGCGGATCGAAGAGCGGCCGTGCCCCGGGTCGAGGAGGAGGCCCATCAGGATCACCGCGAAGCCGCTCGGCGCGTAGGGGACGAGCAGGGCCGTGAGGACCACCCAGGCCGTGTAGCAGGCGAAGGCCAGGGCCGTCGCCTTCCAGGCCCGCGCGCCGCGGCGGGTCAGCCAGAAGGCGAGCAGCACCGAGGCGACGAGCGGGACCTGGAGCAGGTCCACCAGGGCCCAGGCCCCGAGGAAGAGGGCGACGGCGGGGTTCACGGGAAGGAGCCTACCTCCCGCTCCTGCGGCGGGACGAGCTCCGGAGCGCCCTCAACGTGCGCCGCCGATCGGCCTCCCGTCCGGCCCCACCACCTGCATCGTGCCGGGCTTCGGCCGGACCGGCCCCACGAGGTGGACCAGCAGCCGACCCTTCGGATCGATCTCTCCGTCGTAGACGTGGATCTTCCGGTAGGTCGCGTCGGCGTAGGCGTGGCCGCGGATGACGAGGGTGCCGCGCTCGGAGAGACGGACCTTCTCCACCTCGGGGGAGCGGCCGGTCGCCTCGACGGCGGGGAGCGTTCGCTCCCAGAGCACCTCGCCGGACGGGCCGATCCTGAGGAAGCGCGCCGCATACCCCCAGCTGCCGAGGACGTACGACGGGATCATCACGAAGGCGCCGCCGTCCGGCGCCTCGAGCGCGAGCCCTCCCCCGTAGCCGTCGAACCGCGGCGCCTCCAGGCTGCGCTCCCACTCCGGCCGGCCCTGCGCGTCGAGCTTCACCACCACCGGCCGGGTCTGGCCCGCGAGGTGGGGGTTCGCCGCGCGCTCCTGCTCCGAGGCGTCGATCCGGACCCCCACCAGGATGGTTCCGCCGCGGGAGAGCTGGATCACCGGGATCATCCAGCCGAGCCTGGGCGCGACGTGCCGGTCGGGGTTCGCGAGGACCACGTCGTCGCGGCGCGCCCACTGGTAGGCGCGCTGGATCTCGGGGAAGTCGTAGCTCGGTCCGGCCGAGGCCTC
This sequence comes from Anaeromyxobacteraceae bacterium, assembly GCA_035466675.1. Taxonomy (GTDB): domain Bacteria; phylum Myxococcota; class Myxococcia; order Myxococcales; family Anaeromyxobacteraceae; genus Anaeromyxobacter. The sequence goes on from DATIUR010000269.1 coordinate 12,807, forward strand.
GTGCAGGCGCCCCCGGTCGTACCGGTGCATGGCGCGGACCGGACCGTCGCCGGCCCTCGGCGCCACGGGGCCGGCGCGGTCGAGGAGCAGCCGACCGTCCGCGCCGATCTCCCCCTTCCAGTAGTTCCTGGTGGAGTCGTCCGGCACGAGGTAGATGTGCCCCTCGAGGGCCAGCGTTCCACGATCGGTGAGCCGGGCCACCTCGACGAGGGGCGAGTTCCGCCCGCCGCTGCCGCGGAGCTGCCGCTCCCAGACCACCTCGCCCGTCGTGGGACGGACCGAGAGGAAGCGGTGGACCGGGGAGCGCCCAGGGTGGACGTAGGAGGGGATCGCCACGAGGTAGTTGCCGTTCCTCGCCTCGGCCACCAGGCCGGGGCCGTAGTCGACGAAGCCCTTCTTGACGTGGCTCCGCACCCACTCCACGTCCCCGGCGGCGTCGAGCTTGACGAGGAGCGGGACGGTCTTGCCGGCCATGTAGACGCGGTTGCCGTCGCGGTCGCGGATGTCCCGATCGGCGTCGGTCCGGTCGTCCCGCACGGCCGCGAAGAGGAAGCCGCCGCGCGACGGACGGATGACCGGCACCAGGTAGCCCGCGGCCGGGTCGAGGTCGACCCGACCGATGCCGATCTTCTTCCCCTGCATGTAGCGGTGGACCGGGCCGAGGGGGCCGTCGAGGTCCGGCCCGCGCAGGAGCCTGGGGCGTCGGGGGTCATGCGTGTCGGAGGGCTCTTCCGGGAACTTCCGGGCCTCGGCCGGAGCGGGCGCGGGAGACGGTGCGGGAGAGGGCGCGGGGACCACCGGTGCGAGCGTCCTCCAGATGTACCAGCGCGGCGCGACGTAGACCCAGTGGCCCGCGGGCAAGTTCGGGATCCCGCGGTAGGTGCCGCCGCCCCAGGGGCCGTAGTCGTGGAACTCCCCGTAGGTCCGGACGTCGTCCGGGATCTCGACCGTTCCGAGGAGGTCGGCGTACTTCCCGCCTACGCTGGCGCGCTCGAGGGCCTGGGGGTCGATCGCAGGGGGAGGCGCCGGGACGCCCTGGGCGCCCGATGGAGACGCATGCGTGACCAGCGCGAGCAGGGCAGCGGCGACGAGGACGAGGTTCGTCGTTCTGGACATGTGCCCTCCGGCGGCGGGGAGACGCGTGCGTCGCGCAGGAGACGACCCCGAAGGCCAGAATAGTCAATCTGGCGGCGCGCTCCCGCTCCCGCCTCGTCCGCATTCCTCTCACACGGCCGCACCTCGGCGCGGACGACGAGGGCGCCGGCGGATGCCGTCAGGTCGCCTCGCGGCCTCCCGACCCTCCGGGGTTCACCTCCACCGTGACGTGGACCAGGTCGGCCATCCCGGCGAGCCGCCGCCGGTAGGCATCCGGCGCCTCGGGCCGATCGGCCACCACCGCCACGATGGCGGCCAGGTGGCGGGGGCCGACCCGCCAGACGTGCAGGTCGGAGACGGCCGCCCCGCCGCGCTCGACGGCCTCCCGGATGGCCGCGCGCCGCTCGGGGGCGACCTCGGCGTCGAGGAGCACGGCCGCCGAGTCCCGGAGGAGGCCGAACGACCAGCGCGCGATGACGATCGCGCCGGCCACGCCCATGAGCGGGTCCATGAAGGCCCATCCGAGGAGCTTGCCGGCCAGGAGCGCGACGACGGCGAGGACGGACGTGAGCGCGTCGGCGACGACGTGCAGGTAGGCTCCCCGCAGGTTGTGATCGCGGTGGAGGTGGGCGTGGCCGTGCCCGCGGCCTCCGACATCCCCGGGATCGTGGCCATGGCCGTGGCCTTCGGCTCCGTGGGCCCCGTGCGCGTGGCCGTGGTCCCGATCGCGCAGCAGGAGCGCGCTCCCCAGGTTCACGGCGAGGCCCAGCACGGCCACCCCGATGGCGTGGTCGAACCGGATGGCGACCGGCGCGGCCAGCCGCGAGAGGCTCTCCCACAGGACGAGCAGGGCCACCACGGCCAGCCCCACCGCGCTCGCGAACCCGCCCAGCGCCCCCACCTTCCCGGTCCCGAAGCTGTAGTGCGGGTCGGCGGCGTGCCGCCGGGCGTAGACGTAGGCGAAGACCGCCACCCCCAGCGCGGCCGCGTGCGTCCCCATGTGCCAGCCGTCGGCCAGGAGCGCCATCGAGCCGAAGGCCGTCCCGGCGGCGATCTCGGCCGCCATCATGGCCAGGGTGAGGGCGACCACCCAGCGCGTCCGCCGCTCTCCGGCGCGCTGCTCGGCGGTCCCGAAGGCGTGCGAGTGCGTCCAGGGGCCGGCGCCGTCGCGATCCATCGGGTCGTCTCCTTCTCGCGCCCGGGAAGTATAAGGGCCGGGCCTACCCGCCCCACATGAGTACCCCCCGAACGGGCCCACGCGCAAAGCTGATACGGTTCGCAACATTCGGCACCTCGCCGTGCCCCTCTCCCTGGAGGATCGCCATGAGACGGTTTCCCCTGCTCGCCTTCGCCCTCGCCCTCGTGCTCCCGTCGGGTGCAGCGCTCGCCCAGAAGACCGTCCGCCTCTCCATCGCCACCGGCGGCACCGGCGGCGTCTACTACCCGCTCGGCGGAGGGCTGGCCAACGTCCTCAGCACGAACCTGCCGACGGTCGAGGCGACCGCCGAGGTGACGAGCGCCTCGGTGGACAACGTGAAGCTGGTCGGCGCCGGCAAGGCCGACATCGCCTTCGTGCTGGCCGACACGGCCGCGGACGGGTTCGCCGGCACCGGCAAGTTCAAGGAGAAGGCGCCCATCCGGTCCATCGCCGTGCTCTACGCCAACAAGGGGCAGTGGGTGACGGTGGAGGGCACCGGCGTCACCAAGATGCAGGACCTCAAGGGCCGTCGGATCGCCACCGGCGCGCCCGGGAGCGGCACCGAGGTGATCGCGCTCCGGATCCTGGAGGCCTACGGCATCGATCCGGAGAAGGACGTCACCCGGGAGAAGCTCTCGGTGGCCGAGTCGGTGAACGCCCTCAAGGACAAGAAGATCGACGCCTTCTTCTGGTCGGGCGGCGTCCCGACGGCGGCGGTCACGGACCTGGGCGCCACGCCGGGCGTGACCCTCAAGCTCATCGACCACGCCGACGCCGTCCCCAAGATGGTGGCCAAGTACGGTCCGCTCTACGTGAAGGGGACCATCCCGGCCAAGTCCTACCCCGGCCAGACGAAGGACGCGCAGGTGGTGGACGTGTGGAACGTGCTCATCGTGAACGAGAGCATGGACGAGAAGCTCGCCTACGACGTCGTGAAGGCCCTGTTCGAGAAGAAGGCCGACCTGGTGGCGGTCCACGCCGAGGCGGCCAACCTGAGCCTGGAAAGCCAGTACGGGGGCGGCTCGCCCATCCCGTTCCACAAGGGCGCGGTGAAGTACTTCGCCGAGAAGGGGCTCAAGGCCAGGTAGCGGCGTGGCGAACGGCAGGCGCCGGCTCGCCCTCGCCCTGGCCGGCGCCGCGCTCGCCGCCACCGCGGCCGCGGCGCTCCGTCCGGCGACGGTGCTCGAGATCGAGAACGCGGCCCGGGGCCGGACGTTCCGGGTCGCCGTCCGCCCGGGCGAGGTCTTCTCGGTGACCTCGCGCCACTCGATCTACGATGCGCCGGTGACGGAGGAGTTCGCGGTCGGGGAGGGCGGCGCCATCTCGCTCACGGCGGTGTCGAGCCCGAGCGCGGCGGTGCGCGAGTACTTCGGCCTCGCCGCGGCCGGGGAGCGCCACGCCGTCGCGCGCACCCTGCCGGAGATCGTCTTCCGGGTGGCGGCGGGGACGCCGCAGACGCTCCGCGCCGGCGGGGTGGAGCGGTCGTTCCTCGCCTTCGGCGACCACGGGGACCGGCTCGTCCTTCGCGCCGCCCGGACGCCCGCCCTGGCCGCGGCCCTCGCGGGCGAACGGGCCGGCGGCCGGAAGGAGACGCGATGACGACGGAGGCGCCCCTCGGGGGGCAGGAGGTCGTCGTCGACGAGGAGGCGCGGCGCAAGGCGGAGAAGTACGTCGAGGAGGAGGAGGGGGCCGCCAGCCGCTTCGAGGGGTGGAAGGACGCGCTGCTCACCGCCGTGGCGGTGGCGATGTCGCTCTTCCACCTCTACGCCGCCTACGCCATCGTCCCCGCC
>DATIUR010000270.1:0-10366 GCA_035466675.1 Anaeromyxobacteraceae bacterium
GTCCCGCTGGCGACCGCACGGCTCGTCACCGTCGTGACGAGCGGCGACACGTACGCGCGGGGCGCGGGGGACCCGCCTGCGTTCCGCCCTCACCCCGCCGCCCCGGCACCCCGCTCCTTGCCCCGGGCCAGCACCTCGCCCCAGTCGAGCCGCCCGGTGATCTGCATGACCACGAGCTGGGTCAGGACCGCGCCGACCGCGACCGCGAGCCCGGTGAACCCCTTCCAGAAGAAGGTGAAGGAGAAGAGCACCAGGTAGACGAGCTGGGAGAGGCCCATCTGGAGCAGCGCCACCCGCCAGCCCACGAACAGGCGCGCGTAGGAGACCACCAGCGCCACCGAGACCATCGAGGCCGCCAGGAAGGACCAGCCGATCTCCAGGTGGTCGATCAGGTAGGCGAAGAGCAGGTGGAAGGCGAAGAAGCCACAGGCGAGGAGGAAGTAGTTCACCGGGTGGATGGAGCGCCGCCGCGCCGCGAGCAGCATGGCGTTCACGAAGAAGAAGAAGAGCAGGCCCGCCGGCGCGAAGAAGGTGATCTTGGCGGCGAGCGGCCCCGGGTTGAGCCGCCGGGGCAGCTCGATGCCGACCGGGGCGGTCCCCACGATCTGGTCGAAGCGCCAGGTGCCGCGCCAGCCGCCTTCCACGGGCCCGTGCTCCGAGGGGGAGAGGGTGCCGGCCGGGAAGTCCACGTCGGGGAAGTTCGTCTCCACCTGGAGCTGGAAGCCGCGCGCCCGCCCCACCTCCGGGCCGAGCCCGGCGCCGGGCGCCCCGTAGCCCCAGCGCGAGGTTCCGCGCGTGCGATAGGCGACGCGGAACGTCTCGGACGCGCCCGGCTCCATCCGGCGGGAGAAGCGGGCCCGCCCCTCCTCGAAGGTGGCCTCGACGGGCGTCCCGTCGGATGCGGTCACGGCGAACCCCTCGTAGCTCACGCCGGTGGCGGCGAGCGGGAAGGCCACCTCGACCCGCCGCGCCCGCGCGCCGTCGTTCCGGAAGGTGTAGAGCCCGTCGAAGCGGACCGCGTAGGTGGGGAACCAGAGCAGCCCCTTGCGGCGGTGCTCGAGCTCGAGCCGGGCCTCGAGCCGCGAGGCGTCCAGGGGGAGGTTCCGCTCGGTGGTGACGTTCTCCATCCGCTCCACCTCGAAGTAGCGCTGCCCCTTCTCGTCGTAGCGCTGCTCGCGCCGCATCTCGCGGTGCGTCTCGCGCCCGACCGCGGAGGGCGGGAGCTGCTGCTGGGGCGGACCCCACAGCGCGTGAACCTCGCTCTCGAGGTCGTCGAGGACGTCGCCCGAGCGGACGGCCAGGGTGGTGCCCAGGACGGCCCAGGCGCCGGCGGTGCAGAGCCAGATGAACGCGATGGCGAGCAGTCGTCTCATTCCCGCCCCGGGAGCAAGCGCCGTTCCCGGCGAGGAGCGCCGGGACCCCGCGGGGTTACGCGCGCCGTGTCGGCGGGGACACGCGGGCGCGTGGGCACGGGGACGCGGGCGGGCGACGCCCCGGGGCGCCCGATTGCGCCCCGGCCGCGGGGCTGCTAGATCCCCGCGCCGCATGGCCACCCGCGTCTACATGCACACGCTCGGCTGCCCGAAGAACCGGGTGGACAGCGAGATCATGCTGGGCGCGCTCTCCGGCGCCGGCTACCGGCTGGTGGCCGAGCCGGAGAAGGCCGAGGTGATCGTGGTGAACACCTGCGGCTTCCTCGAGAGCGCCGTGGAGGAGTCGATCGACGCCATCGTGGATCTGGCCGAGATGAAGCGCACCGGGCGCTGCCGCAAGCTCGTCGTCGCCGGCTGCCTGGTGCAGCGCCACGCCGGGGAGCTGGCCCGCGAGCTGCCCGAGGTGGACCACTTCCTCGGCACGGGCGCCTACCCGGAGGTGGCGCGGGTCGTCTCGGAGGCCCAGGCGAGGCGCCTGGTCGTTCCCGACCCGGACTTCGTGCACTCCGCCTCGACGCCGCGGGTGAGCTCGCTCCCCTCCCACACCGCCTACCTCAAGATCGCGGAGGGGTGCGACAACGCCTGCGCCTTCTGCATCATCCCGAAGCTGCGCGGCCCGCAGCGATCGAGGCCCGTCGCGGACGTGGTGGCCGAGGCCGAGGCGCTCGCGGCCCAGGGCGCGGTGGAGCTGTCGCTGGTGGCGCAGGATCTCACCGCCTACGGCCAGGACCTGCCCGGCCGGGTCCGGCTCCACCACCTCCTCCCCGAGCTGGCGAAGGTGGACGGGCTCCGCTGGATCCGCCTGCACTACGCCTACCCGCGCGACGTCCCGGAGGCGCTGGTGGACGCGATCGCCTCCGAGCCCAAGATCGTGAAGTACCTCGACATGCCGCTGCAGCACTCGTCCGACCGGCTGCTCCGGGCCATGCGACGCGGCCGAGACTCCGGGTTCCTCCGCGATCTCCTGGCGCGCCTGCGCCGCCGCATCCCCGGCATCGCGCTCCGGACCTCGCTCATCGTGGGGCTGCCCGGCGAGACCGAGGAGGACTTCGAGGACCTGCTCGCCTTCGTCCGCGAGCAGCGCTTCGAGCGGCTCGGCGTCTTCGAGTACTCCGCCGAGGAGGGGACGCCCGCCGCGGAGATGCCGGAGCAGGTCCCGGCCGAGGTCCGGCGCGAGCGGTACCGGGCGGTGATGGAGGCGCAGCAGGAGATCGCGCGCGCCCACCAGCGCGCCCTGGTGGGCCGCCGCCTGGAGGTGCTGGTGGAGGGGCGCGCCGAGGAGACCGAGCACCTGCTGGCCGGCCGCCACGCCCAGCAGGCGCCGGAGATCGACGGCCTCACCTACCTGAACGACGGCGTCGCCTACCCGGGCGAGATCGTCACGGTCGAGGTGACCGACGCCTCGGACTACGACCTGGTGGGGCGGGTGGTGGAGCGCGACCCGGCGCGGGCGTCCCGCCGGCTCCCGGCGCGGCCGACGACGCGCGGCGGGCCCGGTTCCCGGAAGGGGCTCCGGGTCGTCGGCTGACGGGCCCGCCGACCGTCCTGCGCTCCGGGAGCGCTACCTGACCGCCAGCACCATCTTGGGCCCGGCGCCCACCGGGTAGGTGGCGAGCCGGGTGAGCGCCCCCGTGGCGCCGTCGATCGCGAACGCGGTCACGCTGTCCGACCCGTAGTTGGCCACGTACGCGAACTCGCTGTTCGCGTCGATCGCGATCGACTTGGGCAGATCCCCCGACTCGAACGGCTGGCCGGGGACCGCGGTGAGGGAGCCGTCCACGCCGATGGCGTAGGCGCCCACGCTGGCGTCGTTCCACCGGGCCAGGTAGAGGTATTGCCCGTCCGGAGTGACGGCGAGCGACTTGATCCCGGTGTTCACCCCCAGGGCGAGCGGGAACCCGGCCAGCTCGGTGAGCTCACCCGTGGTGGCGGAGATGGAGAAGGCGTCCACCTGGGCGATGGCGCCGTTGTTCGCGTCCGCGGTGTAGAGGTAGCGCCCGTCGGGGGTGATCACCACCCAGTTCGCGGCGCCCACGCCCGTGTAGGGCGAGGCGGCGAGCGGGATGAACTCGCCCGTGGCCGGGTCGAGGTCCAGGGCGTGGATGTCGCCGGCCTCGCTCCCCACGTAGAAGAACTCGCCCGAGGGGTGCATGGCGATGGCGTGCGCCTCGAAGACCGGGATCGGCGAGAAGGCCGTCTCGGTCAGGACGCCGCCGGTGCCCACCGCCATGACCGTCACCTCGAAGTCGAACTGGTTCGTGGCGTAGACGAACCGCCCGTCCGGCGTCACGGCGATGTTGAGGGCCATCGTGTTGGCGGAGTAGGGCGATCCGGCCGCCCCGGTGAGGCGCCCGCTGGTCCCGTCGATGGCGTAGGACGAGACCGTGCCGACGCCGCCCCAGGTCCCGCCCGGCGCGTCGCTGTTGGCGACGAAGAGCAACGTGCCGGAGGGGTCGGTGACGAACCCGGTCGGCCCGCTCCCGGCGGCGATCGTCTCGACCAGCTCGAGATAGCCGGCAGGCCGCGCCCCGAAGATCGAAATGGTGCTGTCGTCGCTGTTGGCGACGTAAACGAACGAGCCCCTCGGGGGCGGCGTCTCGTCCCCGTCGCATCCAAGGACGACCACCGACACTACGGCGATCACGGCGAGCATTGTGCGCTTCAACATGTCGATCTCCTCCTTCGTGCCTCGAGCGCTCGGCGAGGGCCGCGCGGCGCGAGCGCGGATGGAACCACCGGCTCCCCTTACGCCACGTCTCCCAGCACCCACAGCGAAACAGGGGGTTGGCCCGGTGGGGGGACCGCGTCCGGATCACGCGTTCACAGGAGGGCGAGCAGCACCGTGAGCGTCGGGACCGAGAGGAGCGTGGTGTAGAAGACCGCGGCGGTGACGAAGCCGGTGTCGAGCCGGTACTCGGCCGCGATGATCGACACCAGGATGGCGGCGGGCATGCCCGCCTGCAGGATGCCGGCCGCCCGCGGCAGGCCCGTGAGCCCGAACGGGACGACCAGCAGGGCCGCCAGTGCCGGCGCCACCACCAGCCGGATGGCCGAGACGGCCAGCACGTCCAGGCCCAGGCGGAGCGCCCGGGTCTGGGCGAGCTGGAGCCCGAGCGCGAAGAGCATGGCGGGGATCATCGCGTCGCCGAGCAGCCCCACGCTCCGGGTCAGGAAGAGGGGGAGGGGCAGGTCGAGCCCGGCCACCAGCGCCGCCGGGGGAACGACCAGCAGGGCCGGCGTACGGAACACCGAGACCACCGCCGAGAGCCCGCCGCCCCGGACCCAGGCGGCCGCGGCCACCGAGGTGGCGAAGGCGGTCACCAGGATCACGATGAAGTAGATCGTCGCGGGCACGATCCCCTCGGCGCCGTACCGGAAGCGGACCAGCGCGAGCCCGAAGTTCCCGACGTTGCCGAACACGGCCACCATCACGTACCCGGCCGCCACCTCGGGCGGCCGGCGCAGCGCCCGGGCCACCAGGAGCCCGAGGGCGGCGAAGAGCAGGTGCGCCAGGACGGCGAAGCCGGCCATCCGGAGCGCGCTCCCCAGCGGCACGTCGGCCCGGCTCACCACGTCGAACATGAAGGCCGGCACGAAGACGTAGTAGGCGAGGCGGGAGACGGTGCGGGCGTCGAGCGAGAGGCGCGGGCCGAGCAGGAAGCCCAGGCCCACGATGGCGAAGACCGGGACGACCACGTCCACGAACACGGAGAGGAGCTCGAGCGCCATGGTGCCTTTCCCGGCCGGGTGCGCCCGCATCGTAACCGACCGGGTTCCTCGACGCAGGGCGGGCCTCGGGGACCGCCGGCGCATGACCCGAGGAGACCGGCGACGGGCGCCGGCACAGACGGTAGAGTCCGCGCATGGAAGCGGGGAGCGAGGAGCGGTTCGAGGTCTGGCGCGGCCGGAGGCGGCGCCTCGCGGGGACGTGGGACGATCTCCTGGGGGCCGCGCGCGCAGGGCGCATCCGCCACTCCGACCGGCTCGCGGTCTCGGGCTCCCCCGATCGGCTGCCGCCCCACGCGGTCCCCGCGCTGCTCCGCCTCGTCCCCGGCGCGGAGGAGGCCGGCTACCGGCGGGCGCTCCGCGCCCTCGCCGTCTTCGACGCGCTCGCCGGGGCGCTCCTGCTGGCCGGCGCCGGGGCGGCCCTGGCCACCGGCGCCGTCGAGGTCCGCCTCGTCCTCGGGGCCCTGATCCTGTTCGTGGGCATGTTCGTCGCGCCCATCTTCCCGCTGCGTCGCCGCGTCCGCCAGCTGGCCGGCCTGCGCGCCCAGGGCGTCGTGCCGGGCGTGAACGCCCGGCGCACCACCGGCGATCCGGGCCTCGACGCGCTCCTCCGGCGGAAGCCGGCCATGGTCCGGGCGGTCACCGCCGCGGTGGTGGCCTCCTCGGTCCTGGGGTTCGTCGTCCCCGGCTGGCCGGAGGCCCTCGCCAAGGTGAGCGAGCGCATCCTGGCAGGAGAGTGGTGGCGCCTGTGGACGGTGGCGCTCGTGCACGGCGGGATCGCCCACCTCGCCTTCAACGCGCTCGCCCTCTGGGACCTGGGCGGGCTGGCCGAGGCCTTCTACGGGCGGGCGCGCCTGGGCGCGGTCCTCTTCCTGGGCACCGGGTTCGCCACCGTGGCGAGCGTGCTGCGCAGCGACGTCGACTCGGTCGGCGCCTCCGGCGGCGTGTTCGCGATCGTGGGGGCGATGCTGGTGTTCGGCCTCCGCGCCCGCGGCCTCCTCCCCGAACCCGTCCGCCGGCGGCTGGTGCTCGACATGCTCTGGGTCGTGGTCGTGAACGTGGCCTTCGGCCTCGCGGTCCCCTACGTGGACAACGCCGCCCACCTGGGGGGCCTCGGCGCGGGCGCCCTGGTGGGGGCGATCCTCGGGCCGGACCCGGGCCTCCGGCGCCTGCTCGGAGCCGGGCGGGCGTGATGGCGCTCCCCCCCGCGCTCCGGTCGCGCGACTTCCGGAACCTGCTCTTCGGGCAGCTCGTCTCGACCACCGGGACGCAGATGCAGCACGTGGCCATCGTCTGGCAGCTCTACCTCTTCACGCGCTCGCCGCTCGCCCTGGGGCTGCTCGGCTTCTTCCGCATCGCCCCGGTGATCGCCTTCGCGCTCGGGGGCGGCGTCTTGGCCGACGCCTTCGACCGGCGCCGGCTCATGCTGGTCACCCAGTCGGTCCTGGCGGCGGTCTCGGCCACCCTCGCCCTCGCCACGCACCTCGGCCTGGCCAGCCCCACCCTCCTCTATGCGCTCGTGGCGGTGGCCGCGACCGCCATCGCCTTCGACAACCCGGCCCGCCAGGCGCTCATCCCCCTGCTCGTCCCCGCGGAGCACCTCTCCCGGGCGCTCTCCATGGGCTTCACCGGCTGGCAGGTGGCCAACATCGGCGGACCCGCGCTGGCGGGCCTGCTCCTCGCCTGGGGCGGCGTCGTGCCCATCTACGCGATCGACGCCCTCTCCTTCCTGGCGGTGATCGCGGCGCTCCTCACCATGCGGCACCGCGCGCCGCCCCGCGAGACGCCGCTCTCCATCGGCCTCGGCGCGGTGCGGGAGGGGTTCGCCTTCCTCCGGCGCACGCCGGTCATCCGCACCACCATGCTGCTCGACTTCTTCGCCACCTTCTTCGGCGGGTCGATGCTGCTCATGCCCATCTTCGCCGACCAGCTCCTCGGGGTGGGGCCGCGCGGCCTGGGCGTCCTCTACGCGGCCCAGCCGGTGGGCGCGGCCCTGGCGGCCCTCTTCCTGGCGAGCCGGCCCCTTCCGCGCCGGCAGGGGAAGGCAATCCTCTGGGCGGTGACCGCCTACGGCGCGTCGATCGCCGTCTTCGGGATCTCCCGCTCGTTCGTCCTGTCCCTCGTCGCGCTGGCCGCCTCGGGCGTGTCCGACACGGTCAGCACCGTGATCCGGCAGACCCTCCGGCAGATCCTCACGCCCGACGCGCTGCGCGGCCGGCTCTCCTCGATCAACATGATCTTCTTCATGGGCGGACCGCAGCTCGGGGAGGTCGAGGCCGGCCTGGTGGCGAGGGCCTTCGGCCCGCGGATCTCGGTCGGCTCGGGCGGGATCCTGTGCGTGGTGGCGGCGGCGGTGACGGCGCTGGTGGCGCCGTCGCTCCGGAGGTACGAACGGGGGTGATCGGGCGGGGCGGGGCCGCCCACCGCGGCACCGTCGCGAGGTGATGACGCGGGGCGAGTTTCCCGACCGTGGAGGCCCTCCACGGGGAGCTTCTCCGCACCCAAGAAAGACGAGGGCCGATCCGGCCTTTCGGCTCCCGCGCCAGGGACCCGTTTCCGCGAGGGAAACTTCCGTTGACGACACCTGATTCCGCGCCGGGGGCCGCGGTAGGGGGGATTCCCACATCGCGGTCCGGCGTGTGAGATCGCCGTTGCGTCAACGTGCCCGCGACTGGCTTGACGCACGGGATCGGGGTCGTGAGCGGAGATAGCGACAGTCAGTGAAAGTCGGACTCCGCCCCCGGCGGTCGGGGGCCTCCCGCGTACGAGACAGCCGCGCCCGAAAGGGGGGGGAAGTCCGATGTCCTGTCCACGCAGACCACTCCACGTCTCGTTCGCCCTCGGGCTGGCCGGGGCCCTGGCATTCGCTTCCGTTCCGGCGAGAGCGGCCCAGTCACCCCAGGTGATCCTGCCCGGCTCCGCCATCCCGCAGTTCGTCCAGCCCCTGCCGCTCCTCAACCTCGCCTGCGCCGGCGCGACCTGCGCGGCGCCGGGCGGGATCAACACGGTGCTGGGCAACCAGCCGCTCACGCTCCGGATGTGCGAGTTCCAGGCGGCCGTGCTGCCGCCGGGGACGCTCCCCGGCGTGCTTCAGCCGCTCACCTGGGTCTGGGGCTACCTCGTCGATCCGGATCCGGCCAACAACACCTGCGCGACGCTCGTGCCCCAGTACGCGAACCCGCTCACCGGCGCGGTCGACTCGTACATCGGGCCCGTCATCGTGAACGACCGGGGCCGCGGCTCGACCGACGTCACCTGGGTGAACGAGCTCGGCGACTCCCGGACGACCCGCGTGCTCGCCTACCAGTACTCGACCGACCAGACGCTGCACTGGGCCGACCCGCTGGCGATGCAGGCGGACGGCATGTCGAACATGTGCATGATGCTGGTCGAGATGAACATGTTCGTGAACGAGGTCACCGGTCTGCCGCAGGACTACCCGCCCCCGGGCCACTGGTGCGCCCAGAACTACGAGGGGCCCATCGCGGCGGCGCCGCACCTGCACGGCGGCGAGCAGCCGGCCGAGATCGACGGCTCGCCCGACTCCTGGTGGACGAGCGACGGCGCACACTTCGGGCACAAGTTCCACTCGTTCGCAGGCGCGGCCGTGCCGCCGAACGCCGCCGTCTACCGGTATCCGAACGATCAGGAGCCCGCGCCCATCTGGTTCCACGACCACACCCTCGGCGCGACGCGCCTCAACGTCTACGCCGGCCTGGCGGGCGCGTACTACATCCAGGATCCGGCGCTCATCCCGGTTTCGGCCGGCGGCACCTGCACCGCGAGCTGTCTCCCGGCGAACCTGCAGCCGCTCACCGAGGTGGTCCCGCTCGTCCTGCAGGACCGCATGTTCGACACGAACGGCCAGCTCTTCTTCACCGCCGGCTCCGCCGGCGGCATCCTCTGGGCCCTCAACCCCGAGCACCCCTACTGGAACCCGGAGTTCGTGGGCGACACCATCGTCGTCAACGGCAAGGCCTGGCCCTTCCTGAACGTGGCCCGCAAGCGCTACCGCTTCCTCTTCCTCAACGGCTCGAACGCGCGCACGTACGAGATGTCCCTCGTGGACCCGGTCACGAAGGTGAAGGGCCCGCCCATGTGGGTCATCGCCACCGACGGCGGCTACCTCGACGCGCCGGCCCGGATCGACCCGAACGCCGCGAAGCCCGCCCCGACGAGCCTCGTCATCCAGCCGGGCGAGCGGTACGAGGTCATCGTCGATTTCGGCGATCCGGCCTGGCTGGCCTCGAACCCGAACTTCTCCGGCACCCTCATCCTCAAGAACACCGGGCGCACGCCCTACCCGAAGGGCGCCGCGCCGGCCGGCGCGACGCTCGGCCAGATGATGAAGCTCGTGGTGGCGCCGGGCGCGGTGACGGACGCGAGCTACGACCCGGCCGGCGGGACCCCGCTCCGGTCCGGCGGGAACGTGGTCCAGCGCCTGGTGAACCCCGCCACCGGGACGCTCGCGCCCGGGGTCAAGGTGGCCGGGACCCGGCTCCTCACGCTGAACGAGGTGATGGGCATGGCCATGATGGCCACCGATCCGGTCACCGGCACGCCGAACACCGCCTACCCCGGCGGGCCGCTCGAGGTCCTGGTGAACAACACCAAGTGGGGCGGGAAGTCGTACGGGCTCTCCCGCCCCGACTTCACGCCCAGCACCGTGAACGGCACCACGACGGAGTTCTCCGAGCTTCCGGTCGAGGGGGACACCGAGATCTGGGAGATCGTGAACCTCACGGCCGACGCGCACCCCATCCACCTGCACCTGGTGCAGTTCCAGATCCTGAACCGGCAGAGCTTCAACGTGACCAGGTACGGCGGCGCCTACGCCGCCGCCTTCGGCACGAACCTCGCCGTGCCGCTCCCGCCGGGCTGTGCGGCGGGCCTCTACTGCCCGGCGTACGGGCCGCCGCTCGACTACGCGCCGTCCGTGGCGTCGGGGAACAAGCACGGAGGCAACCCCGACGTCGCGCCCTACCTGCAGGGTCCGGTGCAGCCCCCGCTTCCGAGCGAGGCGGGCTGGAAGGACACCGCCATCAACTACCCGGGGACGGTGACGCGCTACGCCGTCCGGTGGGCCCCGAACGCGCTCCCGGTGGGCACGCCCGCCGCGCAGCTCCACTTCCCGTTCGATCCGTCGGGCGGCGCGGCCGGACCGGCCCAGACGGGCTCCTACAGCTACGTCTGGCACTGCCACATCA
>DATIUR010000271.1:0-2360 GCA_035466675.1 Anaeromyxobacteraceae bacterium
CTGGAGCGTCCGGAGGTGCCCGCCGACGCGACCGCGGTGATCGCGGCCGGCGCCCGCAAGCCCTTCCTCGAGCCCGAGGTGAAGGCCCTGCGCGCCTGGCTGGAGAGGGGCGGGAAGCTGGGCGTGTACCTCGAGCCCGGCGTCGACGCGGGGCTCGACGCCCTCCTCGGGGAATGGGGCATCGAGGCGGGGGACGACCTGGTGGTGGACCCGAGCCCGGTCTCGCGGCTCTTCGGCGGCTCGGCCTCCACGCCGCTCGTCGCCCCGACCCGCGAGCACCCGGCCACCAAGGGGATGGAGGGCACCGGGCTCGCCTTCCCCACCGCCCGCTCGCTCGTTGCGCTCACCGCCGCCACCGTCCCTCCCTTCCCGCTCGCCCTCGCGGCGGAGTCGGCCTGGGCGGAGCGCGACGTGGCCGGCGCCTTCTCCGGGAAGCCGATCCGCCAGGACGCCGGCGAGAGGCGCGGCCCCTTCCCGGTGGCCATGGCGGCCTCGCGGGCCGTCCCGGGCGAGCCGGCGGGGCGCGAGGCGCGGCTGGTCGTGGCCGGAGACTCGGAGTTCTTCGACGACCGCTACCAGCAGGTGCTCGGGAACCTCGACTTCTTCCTGAACGGCGTGGCCTGGCTGGGCGAGCAGCCCGACCGGATCACCATCCGCCCCCGCGCCCGCGAGGGCTCGCGCCTCTTCCTCACCGAGGCGCAGGTCTCGGCCATCCGCTTCCTGACCGTGGACGCGCTCCCGGTGGCGCTCTTCGGCCTCGGCCTGGCGGTGTGGCTCGTCCGCCGTTCCCGGTAGGGAGGACGCTTGAAGGCGCGAGCCCGCAACGCCCTCACCACGCTCCTGCTCCTCGCCCTTGCCGCGGCGGCGATCTCCGTCGCCCGGTTCGGCGTGTTCCTCCGCGGGGAGGAGGAGCGGGCGGAGGAGACGCGCTCCCGCAAGGTGCTGGCGCTCGACCCGGCCCGCGCCCGGGAGGTGCGGCTCCTCGGCGCGGGGGGCGAGATCCGGCTCGCGAAGGAGGGGGAGACCTGGCGCCTGGTGGCGCCGGTGCGCGCGGACGCCGACGCCGGCGCGGTGGGGCGGCTCCTCGACCGGCTGGCGAGCCTCGAGCGCCGGGCCACCAGCGCCAAGGCGGGCGCGCCGCCGGAGTCGCTCCGCCCCTACGGGCTCGAGGCGCCGCGGACGCGGCTCGAGGTCGTGCTCGACGACGGCCGGACCGAGCGCCTGGCGCTCGGCGACGACAGCGGCTTCGACGGGGCCATGTTCGTCCAGCCCACGAGCGGCGAGGTGGCGGTGGTGGCCTCGAGCGCGCGCGCGGACCTGGAGCCGGGCCTCGACGCCCTGCGCGACCGCCGGATCCTCCGGTTCGACCGGGACCGGGTCCACGGCCTGCGGATCGAGGCCGGCCGGGCGCGCGTCGAGGTCCGCCGCGATCCGGCGCAGGCCCCTGGCGCGCCCGCCGCCTGGCGGCTGGTCGCGCCGCGGGAGGGGCCGGCCGACTCCTGGAAGGTGACGAACGGCCTCTACACCCTCTCCACCCTGGAGGCCGAGGGGGAGGGCGCCCCGGCGGCGGGCGGCCTCGCCACGCCGGAGCGCACCTGGGTGCTCCTCGGCGAGGACGGGAAGGAGATCGCTCGCCTCGTCGCCGGGAGGGAGCGGGACGGCCGCGTTCCGGTGAGGTCCGGGGCGTCGGGCCCGGTCCAGACGGTCGAGGCCTACCGGGTGAAGGGCCTTCCATCTGGCGAGAAGGATCTCGAGGCGCCGCCGCCGGCTCCGGCCGCCCCGGCGGCTCCCGCCCAGGGTGCGCCCGCGCCGGAGGCGCCCCGGGGAGGTTGACCGGGGAGCCGCATCCGCTTATCTTCCGCCCCTCTCGGCCGGGAAAGGGAACCCGATGGCCCGCGTCACCGTAGAAGACTGCCTGCCCATGGTGGACAACCGGTTCGCCCTCGTCCTGCTCGCGACGAAGCGGACCCGCCAGCTCATGGCCGGGGCCCGCCCGCTCCAGGGGAACACCAAGAACAAGCCGCCCGTGCTCTCGCTCCGCGAGATCGCCACCGGCAAGGTCCGCTTCGACCGCGCCGTGCGCGACGCGCTGTCCGGGAAGTTCGACCGGGAGAAGGCCACCCTCCCCTCCGGGCAGACCCGGACGCTGCGGTAGGCGCCGCGCCGGAAACGGAGCGGCTCGAGGGCGCCCGGAAGGGCGCCCTTCGTCGTTGCGGCGCCTCACCCGAAGAACCGCGCCAGCGCCCCGGCCACCTCCGCGCCGCGGGCGCCCCCGAGCGCCGCGCCCACCCGCTCCGCGATGCGGGCCGCGACGTCGGGCCAGTGCTCGAAGAAGCGGGCCGCCTGCTCCGGGTCCTCCG
>DATIUR010000272.1:0-10156 GCA_035466675.1 Anaeromyxobacteraceae bacterium
CGCCCGGATGTTCGAAGGCCCGGCCCCCACGGGAGGCCGGGCCTCGGGCGACGCGTCGCCCGCCTACACCTTGCGGACGTTCGCGGCCTGGAGCCCCTTCGGGCCCTTCACCACGTCGAACTCGACCTTCTGCCCCTCCGACAGGCTCTTGAACCCGTCGGCCTGGATCGCCGAATAGTGGCAGAAGACGTCCTCGCCTCCGTTGTCCTGCGTGATGAAGCCGAAGCCCTTCGCATCGTTGAACCACTTCACGGTACCAGTCGCCATTCACATCTCTCAGAGGTTCGATCGCCAAAGGTGACGCTCGGTCCACCTGACGGAAGGCGGACAGTCCGAAGCCTGTATACGAAAAGATCACCCCCGTCGAGAGGGGAGCCCGGTCGGGGAGGGTCCGACGGCCGACCCTGCCGATATCACGGGCTCGCGGGGCGGGCTTCCGGGGCGCCGGGAGGCGCCCGCGTCTCGGCGGCCAGGCGCGACTCGAGATCCGCGAGGATGCGGCGCACCGCGGGAAGCTCGCCGAGCGCGCGCTCCGGGATGCGGGTGAGGCTCTGGCCCGTGTAGAAGAGCCCGTTCTCGACGTCGCCCTTCACCGCCGCGGCGAGGAGCGCGTCGGTGATGCAGAAGCTCTCGCGGAAACCGCTCGACCGGCACAGGCAGACCTCCGCCCCCAGGCACTCGATGCACGCCTTCCTGCGGCCCTGGAAGCCCTGCGGTCCGTAGAACCAGGCCTTGGAGCGGGGCGGGAAGGCCTGGCCGCGGGCGAGCGCTTCGGTGAAGGCGCTCCGCACCGCCCGGGCCCTCATGCCCTTCACGCAGCTCGTGATGAGGACGACGTCCTCCTCCGCCTTGCCGAGGTGCATGGCCTTGAAGGCGCCGTGGGCGTCGCCGTCCCGGGAGGCGATGAAGCGGGTGGCGAGCTGGACGCCGGCGGCGCCCGCCGCGAGCAGGCGCGCGACGTCCGAGGCGTCCACGCCTCCCGCGGCCACCACGGGCAGGGACGTCGCGCCGAGCACCTCGCCGAGGAGCGAGGGGAGGGGGTGGCCGGCGTCGCCGAGGTGCCCGCCCGCCTCGGCGCCCTCCGCCACCAGGAAGTCGGCGCCCCACCGCTCGTAGAGGGCGGCGAGCCGGCCGGACGAGACGATGCCGGCGAAGGGCACGCCGCCCTCCCGGCACCAGCGGACCACCTCGCGCGAGATGCCCGCCCCCTGGACCACGAACGAGACGCGTTCCTCGATGGCGATCCGGGCCGAGGTCTCGAGGTCGGCGCGGTTCACCGCGGCCATCAGGTTCACGCCGACGAATCCGCCCTCCGCCTCGGCCCGGGCCCGGCCGATCTCGGCCCGCAGGTGATCCGGGGTCTTCAGGACCGCCGAGACGGTGCCGGCACCGACCAGGCGAGGCCCCCGGTGCGCCGCCACCTTCCCGGAGAGGCCGTCGGAGACGTGGATCCCCATCCCCCCCTGCACGATCAGGCGGCGGCCGGACCGGACCAGGGACTCGATCTCGGCGCGGCCGAGGCGGGACAGGGGGGCGAGCTCGCCGGCGCGCGCCGGCGTGGAGAGGGCGGTGAGGGACACGGGGCTCCTTCGCGCCGGGGGTAGGCCGAGCGCGGGGAGAGGCTACCGGCGGCCTGTCACGGGCCGGTCACCGTCACCGGGCCTCGCCCGCCGGCGGTGGGTCGTTGTACGCTCTCGAAACCCTCGCGCGATGACCGACCTCGCCCCGAACCCCGCCCCGCTCGTCGTGGCGGTCGACATGGGGTACGGCCACATGCGCGCGGCGATGCCCATCGCCGAGGCGCTCGGGACGGCCGTGTCCCAGGTCGACCGGGCCCCCATCGTCGCGCCCGAGGAGGAGCGGCTCTGGCGCCGGGTGCGGCGCACCTACGAGACCGTCTCGCGCCTGTCGCAGCTCCCGGCCGTGGGCGCCCCGCTGCGGGCGCTGCTCGACCAGATCACCGACATCCCGCACCTCCACCCCTACCGCGATCTCTCGGCGCCGACCCGCGGCGTGCTGACCCTGGAGCGGCTCATCCGGCGGAACCTGGGGCAGGGCCTGCTCGAGCACCTCCGGCGGACCAAGGCCCCGCTCCTCACCACCTTCTACTCGCCGGCCATCGTGGCGGACCGGGCCGGGTACGAGCCCATCTTCTGCGTGGTCACCGACACCGACATCAACCGCGTCTGGGTGCCGGTCGAGCCGCGGCGCACGCGGATCCAGTACCTGGTGCCGACCCGCCGCGCGCTGCGCCGGCTCCGCTCCTACGGCGTGGCCGACGAGCGGATCACCTTCACCGGCTTCCCGCTGCCCGACGGTCTGGTGGGCGGGCCGGGGCTGGGCGTCCTGAAGCGGAACCTGGCCGAGCGGCTGGTGCGGCTCGATCCGTCCGGCGAGTTCCGGCGGTCGATCCCGGAGGAGCTGGCCCACTTCCTCGGCGCGCTGCCGGCCGAGCAGGAGGGCAGGCCGCCCCTGCTCACCTTCGCGGTGGGCGGCGCCGGGGCGCAGGCGGGCATCGCCGCCGCCTTCCTGCCGCACATGCGGCGGCTGGTCGAGGACGGCCTGCTCCGGATCGCGCTCGTGGCCGGCGTGCGGCCCGAGGTGGCGTCGCGCTTCCACGAGGCGGTGGCCCGGGCCGGGCTGGAGGGGAGGCTGGGCCACGGGATCGACGTCCTGTGCGAGCCGGACTTCGGCGCCTACTACCACCGCTTCAACGCCCTGCTGGCCCGCACGGACGTGCTGTGGACGAAGCCGTCGGAGATGACCTTCTACGGCGCCCTCGGGCTGCCGCTCCTCCTGGCGCCGCCGGTGGGCGTGCACGAGCGGTACAACCGGCGCTGGGCGCGGGAGAGCGGCGCCGGGTTCACCCAGCGAGACGCCACCTACGCGGCCGAGTGGATCTCCGACTGGCTCGCCGACGGGATCCTGGCCGGGGCGGCCTGGGCCGGCTACATGCGCCTGCCCAAGTTCGGCCTCTACCGCATCCTGGAGGCGGTGGCCGCGGGCCCGCAGGCGCGCGCGGCGGCCCCGTCCGGTCCGGCCCGGTCCGCGGCGGGCGGCGACGCCGGCCACTGACGGGCGGGCTCCGCCGGCGCCGCCGAGCGGACTCTTGCGGAGCCGGGCCGAAGCGGCCACCATGCCGCCCGTGCACGCCGTCCTGTGGCTGTTCTCGGCCGTTTACTGGATCTTCGCCGTCGCCGCCATGCCGCCGCTCATGGCGGTGGCCGTGGCGATCTTCCTCGCCACGGTCGCCTTCGACCGCCGGCGCGTGGCGCTGCACCTCTACTCCTGCTTCTGGGGCTCGTTCTACGTCTGGATGAACCCGCTCTGGCGGGTCTCCTTCGCGGGCCGCTCGAAGATCCCCTGGCGCGGTCCGGCCGTGCTGGTGGCGAACCACCTCTCGCTGCTCGACATCCTCGTCCTCTACGGGCTCTTCCGCCCGTTCAAGTGGGTGGCCAAGGCCGAGCTGTTCCGGGTGCCCTTCGTGGGCTGGACCCTGGCGCTCAACGACTACGTGGCCATCCGGCGCGGCGACCGCGAGTCCATCCGCAGCATGATGGAGCACTGCCGGCGCCACCTGGATGCGGGGACACCGGTGCTGATCTTCCCCGAGGGGACACGCTCCCAGGACGGCCGGCTCCAGGCCTTCAAGGACGGCGCCTTCCGCCTGGCCTTCCAGGCGGGCGTGCCGGTGATCCCCGTGGTCGTCTCCGGGACCGGCGACGCGCTCCCCAAGCACGGCCTCGCCCTGCGGGGCCGGATGGACGCGCGCGTGACCGTGCTCGACCCCCTCGCGCCGTCCGGGTACGCCTCCGCCGCCGAGCTGCGCGACGCGGCGCGGGCGGCCGTGGCCGCCGCGCTCCCGGAGGCGGGCCCGGCCCCGGCCGCCTGATCCCGCGTCGGACCCCGGCGTCGGACCCCGGCGGCTGACCCGGCGGCGTCCGTCTCCGGCGTGGCGCGGTCGAGCCCGGCCCCGCGCGCTTGCTCGCCGGGGCGTGAAGCGTCGCCGCCGATGCCGGAACCGTCTCCCCTCGCCCGGAACCCCTGCGGCAACGCAAACCAGCCGAGCGCGTCCGGCGGGAAGGCCGCGGCTGGACTTGCGTTGCACCGCAGCTGCCAGGGAACCGGCAGGCCCTCGCCGACGGCTCGCTGCGCGGCGCGGGGCCGGGCCTCGCCGCGCCGGGGAGCGCAGCCGCCTGCGGGACAGGGACCCGCGGGAGGCGTTGCCCGCAGGCGCGGAGCGTTCGAGCGCGGGAGGGCTTCTTCGGTCGGGGATCGGACCGGCAGCGGCGCCGGTCCAGCCGCTGCGATCCGGGCCGGACCGGAGCGTGCTGGCAGGGCGTCGATGCCGGCGGGAGCGGACGGGCGCGGCGACCGTACGGCGAACGGGGGAGCCGCGGAGCGCCGAGGGGAACGCCTTCCCCGCGGGGCCCGTGGCGGAGCCGGGCACTGCGGAGCCTCCGCGCAACGTGACGTGAGCCCCTGGCGCCTCTCCCGCCGTCCCGCCCGGCCCGATCAGCTCGGGTTCGGCACCGTGATGTGCAGCTCCACCCGCCGGTTCTTGGCCCGGCCCTCGGCGGTGGCGTTCTCGGCGACGGGCTTCGACTCGCCCAGCCCGGCCACCGTGATCTGGCCCTCCTGGACGCCGCGCGAGACGAGCACCGTCTTGACCGCGTCCGCGCGGCGAAGCGAGAGCTGCTCGTTGTAGCGCTCGCTGCCGCTCGCGTCGGTGTGCCCCTCGATGGCGACCTTGTCGTCGGCGTACTTGGCCAGGATGTCGCCCACCTGGACGAGCTGCGTCACCGCCTCGGGCTTGAGGTTCGCGCTGTCCACCTCGAACAGGATGTCGTTCTTCATGTTGACCAGGATCCCGTTCTCGGTCCGCTTCGTCTCGGCGACCTTCTCCAGCTCCTTCGCCTGCTTGTCGAGGTACAGGCCGACCGAGCCGCCGGCGAGCGCGCCCACGCCCGCGCCGATCAGGGCGCCCTTCTTGCCGCCCACCAGCGCGCCCACGCCCGCGCCCACCGCGGCGCCCGCCCCGGCGCCGATGGCGGTGCGCTTGCCGGCGGTCTCGCAGCCGGCCACGGCCAGCACCGCTCCCAGCGCCACGATCCGCAACGTCCTCGCGTCCATGAGACCTCCCCCTGGGGTGTACGAGTCCGCCCTTTTCTACGGAGGAAGGGCGCGCGGCGCCAGTCCCTCGACGCGGGGCGTCGGCGGGGGAAGCGGGCGGGGGCCCCTCCCGGGCCCCCAAGGCTGGACGAGCCCGCGCCGGCGCGGCTATCTTCGCGGGCTCCGATCTCCCAGGAGCGACCCTCCGTCCCCCGCCCGGAAGGGCCCGTGACCCAGAAGAGGCCGATGCAGAAGATCCTCGTCGCGAACCGCGGCGAGATCGCGGTGCGGGTGATGCGCACCTGCCGCGAGATGGGCATCCGCACGGTGGCCGTCTACTCCGAGGCCGACCGCGGGTCGCTCCACGTGCGCCACGCCGACGAGGCCGTGCCCGTCGGGCCCTCGCCCTCGCGGGAGAGCTACCTCGCCGTGGAGCGGATCCTGGAGGCGGCCCGCCGGACCGGCGCCGACGCGATCCACCCCGGCTACGGCTTCCTCTCGGAGCGGGCCGACTTCGCCCGCGCGGTGGAGGCGGAGGGGCTGGTCTTCATCGGGCCGCGCCCCGAGTCGATGGAGGCGATGGGCGTGAAGACGACCGCGCGCGCGCGGATGGCCGCGGCGGGCGTGCCCACCGTGCCCGGGTCCCCCGAGCCGCTGGCCGGGCCCGAGGAGGCCCGCGCCCTGGCCGAGCGGATCGGCTGGCCGGTCATGATCAAGGCGGCGGCCGGAGGCGGCGGGAAGGGGATGAAGAGGTGCGACCGGCCCGAGGACCTGGCCGGCCTGTGGCAGTCGGCCCGCCGCGAGGCCGCCGCCGCCTTCGGGGACGACCGCCTGTACCTGGAGAAGTTCCTCGACCAGCCCCGCCACGTGGAGATCCAGATCTTCGCGGACGAGCACGGCGAGTGCATCCACCTGGGCGAGCGCGAGTGCTCGGTGCAGCGCCGCCAGCAGAAGGTGATCGAGGAGAGCCCGAGCGCCATCGTGGACGAGCCCATGCGCAGGGCCATGGGCGAGGTGGCGGTGCGGGCGGCGCGCGCGGTCGGCTACCGGGGCGCCGGGACGGTCGAGTTCCTGGTGGACGCCGGGCGGAGCTTCTGGTTCCTGGAGATGAACACGCGCCTCCAGGTGGAGCACCCGGTCACCGAGATGGTGACCGGGCTCGACCTGGTGCGCATGCAGATCCAGGTGGCCCGCGGGGAGCGGATCCTCCGCCAGGACGAGGTGGTCCGGCGCGGACACGCGATCGAGGCGCGCATCTACGCGGAGGACCCGGCCCGGAAGTTCCTGCCCAGCCCCGGCAAGATCACCTACCTGAGGGTCCCGGGCGGGCCGGGCATCCGCGACGACTCGGGCGTGTACGCCGGCTGGGTGGTCTCGCCCCACTACGACCCCATGATCTCGAAGCTCGTCGCCTGGGCGGAGACCCGGGAGGCGGCCATCGCCCGGCTGATCCGGGCGCTGGGCGAGTACACCGTCCACGGCATCGCCGCCAACGTCTCGTACCTGACGGCGGTGCTCGACCACCCGGCCTTCCGCTCGGGCGCCTACGACACCGGGTTCTGCGCGCGGTACGAGCGGGACCTCCTCGGGCCTCCGGACCGGGACCTGGAGGAGATCGCGCTCGCCGCCGCGGCGGTGTCGGCCTACCAGCGCGAGCGCGACGAGGCGGAGGCCTTCGCCGCGCGGGCCGCGGGGGCGGGCGCGGCGCGATCGCAGTGGGCGCGGCTGGGGCGGATCCGCGCCCTGCGGGGAGGCGGGCGGTGACCACCTACCTGGCGCTCCTGGACGGCGGCCGGCGCGAGGAGACGGTCGAGGTGCGCGGCGCCGGCCCGGGCCTCTACCAGGTCCGGCTCCGGGGGCGCGTCCACCGGGTGGACGCCTGGCGCCACGACCACGGCTCGATCTCCCTCGTCGTGGATGCGGCCAGCCACAGCGCCATGCTCGACGAGCGGGGGACGAAGGTGAACGTGCGCCTGCACCACGCCGTCTTCCCGCTCGAGATCCTGGACGAGCGGCGGCTCCGGATGCGGCGCGCCGCCGCCCGGCTCGGCGGGGAGGGCCGGCAGGCCGTCGCCTCCCCCCTGCCCGGCAAGGTGGTGCGCGTGCTGGCCCGCGTCGGGGACGAGGTGCGGGCCGGGCAGGCCCTGGCCGTCGTCCTGGCCCTGAACATGGAGAACGAGATGCGCAGCCCGAAGGACGGCAAGGTGGTGGAGGTGCTCGCCCGGGAGGGCGAGGCCGTGGCGGGCGGCGCCCTGCTGTGCGCGGTGGAGTGAGATCGCCGCGCCCGAACGAGAACCCGAGGACGGACCATGGCCGACGATCGCAAGCAGCGCTGGCTCGAGGGGACCTGGGGCAAGGCCGTGAAGAAGGCGCCGGAGCGCCGCCCGCGCTTCGAGACCACGTCGGGCGTCCCCGAGGATCCGGTCTACGTGGCGACGGACGTGAAGCCGGGCCTGGAGGAGCGGCTCGGCCTGCCCGGCGAGTACCCGTTCACCCGTGGCGTCCAGAGCACCATGTACCGGGGGCGCTTCTGGACGATGCGCCAGTACGCCGGCTTCGGGACCGCCGAGGAGTCGAACCGGCGCTACCGCTACCTGCTCCAGTCCGGGCAGACCGGCCTCTCGGTCGCCTTCGACCTGCCCACGCAGATGGGCCGCGACTCCGATCACCCCCGGGCGAAGGGCGAGGTGGGCAAGGTGGGGGTGGCCATCGACTCGATCGAGGACATGGCCGTCCTGTTCGAGGGGATCCCGCTCGGCGAGGTCTCCACCTCGATGACCATCAACGCCACCGCCGGCATCCTGCTCGCCCTCTACCAGGCGGTGGGCGAGCGGCAGGGGGTGGCGCCGGCCGACCTGCAGGGCACCATCCAGAACGACCTGCTCAAGGAGTACGCGGCCCGCGGCACCTACATCTACCCGCCCGAGCCGTCGCTCCGCATCATCACCGACATCTTCGCCTACACCGCGAAGGTGATGCCCAAGTGGAACCCCATCTCGATCTCCGGCTACCACATCCGCGAGGCCGGCTCGACGGCGGTGCAGGAGGTGGCCTTCACGCTGGCCGACGGCATCGCCTACGTCGAGGCGGCGGTCCGGGCCGGGCTGGACGTGGACGCCTTCGCGGGCCGCCTCTCCTTCTTCTTCAACGCCCACAACAACCTGCTCGAGGAGGTGGCGAAGTTCCGGGCCGCCCGGCGCCTGTGGGCCCGCATCATGAAGGAGCGGTTCCGGGCGAAGGATCCCCGCTCCATGATGCTGCGCTTCCACACGCAGACGGCGGGGTCGATGCTCACCGCGCAGCAGCCGGACAACAACGTGGTCCGCGTGACCGTCCAGACGCTGGCGGCGGTGCTGGGCGGGACGCAGTCGCTCCACACCAATTCCCGCGACGAGGCGCTGGGCCTGCCCACCGAGGACTCGGTCCGCATCGCCCTGCGCACCCAGCAGATCGTGGCGAACGAGTCGGGCGTGGCGGACGTGATCGACCCCCTGGGGGGCAGCTGGTACGTCGAGTCGCTCACCGACGAGATCGAGGCCCGCGCCGAGGCCTACATCCGGAGGATCGACGATCTGGGCGGGGCGGTGCAGGCCATCTCGAAGGGGTTCATCCAGCGCGAGATCCAGGACGCCGCCTACGCCTGGCAGAAGCAGGTGGAGGCGAAGGAGCAGGTGGTGGTGGGCGTGAACGCCTTCCGGTCCGAGGACCCGCCCGTCCCGGTGATGAAGGTGGACCCCGCGCTGGAGGAGCGGCAGGCGGCGCGCGTGAAGGCGCTGCGCGCCCGGCGCGACGGCGCCGCCGCCCGGCGGGCGGTGGACGCGGTCCGGTCGGCCGCCGGGGGCAAGGAGAACCTCATGCCGGCCATCCTGGGCGCGGTGAAGGCCGAGGCCACCCTGGGCGAGATCTCCGACGCGCTCCGCGACGCGTTCGGCGAGTACCGGGAGACGGTGGTACTCTAGCCGCGCGTGAGCGAGCGGGATCCGAAGGGCCCCCCCAAGCTGGAGCGAGTGCCCACCGGCTACAGGCCGCCGCCGGTGACGCGCCCGCCCTCGGCCGACGGGCCGCCGGCGGCCGGCACGCGGCCGGCCTCGGCGGCGGCCTACGGCGCCTCCGGCCGGGTGGTGGGCGCGGACGCGGCCATCGCGGCGGGTCTCGCGCACGAGGGCCAGCTGGCGCAGGACGGGTCGCTGCGGCTCTTCTACCTGGCGGCGGCCACGCAGGCGACCGGGCGGCTGACGCTCGCGCCGGAGGGGCGCGAGGTGGCGCTCACCTTCAAGCGCGGGACCGTCGAGCACGTCCGCTCCTCGGATCCCTCCGACGACCTGGGGCGCTTCCTGGTCCGCCGCGGGGCCCTCACGCCCGAGCAGCTCGTGCAGGCGGAGGGGGCGAGGGCCGCCGCCGGGGGAGAGCTGGTGGGCGCGCTCATCGCCCGCCGGCTGGTGAACCCCGCCGACGTGGCCGGGCTCCTGCAGGAGCACGGCACGGCGCTGGTCGGGCGCGCGCTGGCGGTGGAGGCGGGCACCTGGCGCTGGGAGCCCGGGGTCGCCCCCCCGCCCTCCTCCTTCCCGCTCGGCTCGCCCTGGACCCAGCTGTGCACGGCGGTGCGGGCCCTGGACGGCGCGGCGGTGCAGCGGCGCCTGGGCGAACGGGAGCACCGCGCCGCGGCGCGGGTGGGCGGCCGGATCCGGATCGAGGACCTCCGCCTCACGCCGCAGGAGACGCGGGCGGCCTCCCTCTTCGACGGCGTCCGCAGCCCCTCCGAGATCGCCCGCGCCCAGCCCGCCGACGCCGCCGCGGTGCTCCGGCTGGCGCTCCTGCTCGGCGAGGCGGAGCTGCTCTCCTTCGGGGCGGCGCGGAAGGCCCCGCCCCCCGCGCCCGCCGCCGCGCCGACGTCCCCCGCGGCCGCGAAGCCCGCCGTCTCCCCGTCCGCCGCTCCGGCGGCAGCTGCTCCGCGTCCCACCGCCGCGCCGACGTCCCCCGCGGCCGCGAAGCCCGCCCCGCCCCCTTCGCCCAGGCCCCCGGCGTCGACGCCCCCGCCCCGGTC
>DATIUR010000273.1:0-2154 GCA_035466675.1 Anaeromyxobacteraceae bacterium
GACTTCGGCGTGGCGAACGCCATCGACTGGGTGGTCGAGGGCAGCACCTACGGCTGCTACGTCGCCCTGACGGACGGCGGCGGTACGGATGGCGGCGCCAACTACGGCACGGCCCTCACGCTGCAGGCCGAGGCGGACATCGACGGCGACGTGCCGGCGAACGGCGTCACCGCGGCCGCCTGCGTGGTCCTCTTCAAGCCGGTCCTCGACGCGACGGGCGCGGTCAGCCTCCCCTCCCCGGCCCCGACCTGCGGCGCGGCCCCGGCCGTGGCCGCCCCCTGGGGCAACCCGCAGCGCTGGCCGGACGACAATACCTTCTAAGCTTCCAGCCTGGGGTTTGTCGGCCACGCAGTTCCGTCGTAGAGTACGGGCCGCCCGGTTCACGCCGGGCGGCCTTTTCGCCTTCCCGGAATGCGCCTCGTCCGACCGCTCCAGCTCGCCGCGTTCCTCGTCTGCGCCGCGGGCGCCGGGGCGGCCGCCTCCCGGATGCCGCTCGCGCAGGAGCGGCCCTACGACGTCGCGGTGGTGCCCCCCGCGCCCGTGCTCCGCTTCCTCTCCCTCGGCCACCCCACCCTGGCGGCCAACCTCTACTGGCTCCGGACGGTCCAGTACGTCGGGGAGCCGCGGGCGAACCGGCGCGGGTGGGAGCGGCTCCTGCCGCTCGCCGACCTGGTCACCGACCTCGACCCCGGCCACGGCTACGCCTACCAGGTGGCCGGCATCATCCTGGGGAGCGTCGGGCGCGTGGCCGAGTCGAACGCCATCCTGGAGAAGGGGATGCGCAACGTCCCCGACCGCTACATCCTCCCCTACCTGCGCGCCTTCAACGCCTTCTACTACGACGGCGACTTCGCGCTCGCCGGCAAGTACGTCGAGATGGCGGCCAACGCCCCCGGCGCGCCGTCGCACCTGCGCCAGAACGTCCTCGCCATGTACGTGAAGGGCGGGCGGGCGGACGCCGCCGTCGCCTTCCTCTCGCACGCGCTCGAGGCGGCGGAGGACGAGGAGAGCCGCAAGGCCATCCAGGGCCAGCTCGACCAGGCCCGCTTCGAGCGCGAGGCGGCCCGGGTGGACGAGGCGGTGGCCGCCTACCGGGCCCGCTACGGCCTGGCCCCGCCCTCGGTGGAGCTGCTCGTGGCCGAGGGCCTGTTGCCGGCGCTGCCGGAGGACCCCTTCGGCGGCCGGTGGATCCTGGGCGAGGACGGACGGGCCCGCACCACCGCGCACGACCACCGCCTGCGGCCGCCGGAGGCGCCCCAGGCGCACCCCGAGCCCGCGTTCGACCCGGGCCGGCACGGGGGAGGGAGCCGATGAGCACGTTCGTCGTGGCGGGCGTCACGCTGCGGGAGCTGCTCCGCCGCAAGGTGCAGGTGAACCTCCTCCTCTTCGGCGTCCTGCTCATCCTGGCGTCGAGCGCCGTGAGCACGCTCACCCTCGGCCACATGCACCGGATCCTCTCCGACCTCGGCCTCACCGCCATGTCGCTCATCGGGACGCTCCTGGCCGTCTTCCTCGGGGCGAGCCTGGTGGCCGGCGACGTGGAGCGGCGCGTGGTCTACCCGGTCATCGCCAAGCCCGTCTCCCGGTCGGCCTACCTGCTCGGCCGGTACCTGGGGCTGGGCGTGGCCCTGGTCCTCAACCTGGCGGTGATGGCGGCCTTCCTGGCCGCCATGCTGGCGATCGACGCGCGGGGGCTCGAGCCGGTGAACGTCACCTTCGGCTCCGCCGTCCTGGCCATGGGCGTCCAGCTCCTCGTGGTGGGCGCGGTGGCGGTCCTCTTCTCGGCGGTGACCACCCCCACCCTCGCCTCGATCTTCGCCCTGGCCGTGACGATCGCCGGCCACCTCACCAACGACATGCGCGCCTTCTGGCGCGGGGCCGAGTGGGTGGCGACCGGCATCTGGTACCTCGTGCCGAACCTCTCCGCGCTCTCGCTCAACGAGGCGGTCATCTACGGGTCGCCCGTCCCGGCGGGCACCTGGATCGCCGCGCTCTACGGGCTCCTCTACGCCGCCGCGGCCCTGGCCCTGGCCGCCTTCGCCTTCGAGCGGCGCGACCTGCGCTAGGCGACGGCTCGCTGCGCGGCGCGGCCCCGGGTCTCGCCGCGCCGGCGACCGCGGACGGGAGCGGCGGCCGGACCTTGCCGCGGGAGCC
>DATIUR010000274.1:0-8892 GCA_035466675.1 Anaeromyxobacteraceae bacterium
ACATGTTCCGCAGCTACTACATGACCTTCACCGGCGAGTACCGCGGCGGCGAGGGGCATCACGGTGAGCACGCCGCACCGCACGCGGCCGTGGCGGCGAAGGCCTCGGCCCTCTCGCACGCGGTGCACGCCGACAACGGGGCGGCCCACGCCTTCGGGAAGGACGACCACGCCCCGGCGCACGGCGCGCTGCCGCTCGCGGCGGGCGACCACGGCCACGCGGCCGACCACGCCCAGGCCGCGGGCCACGCCGCGCCGGCGCAGGGCGACGCCGCCGCACACCACGGCGGTCCGCCGCGCGAGTCCCCCTGGACCGTCACCCTGGTCCTGGCGCTGCTGGCGGGCGGCTCGTTCCTGACGCTGTTCCTCGGCCTGCCCTACGCCTGGACCCACGCCGCCCCGATCTTCGAGCACTGGCTCGAGCCGGTCATGATCGGCGAGGTGACCTTCGGCCACGCCGAGCACTGGGTCGAGCTCATGTTCCAGGGCTTCGGCGTCGGCGCCGCCACCGTCGGCTGGCTGGCCGCCCGGGCCCTCTACAAGGACGCCCGCAGCTCGGCGCCCGGCCGCCTCAAGGCCCGCTTCCACCGGGCCTGGACGGTCCTCTACAACAAGTACTACGTCGACGAGCTGTACGCCTGGCTGGTGCTGCGGCCCTCGACCCGGGTGGCCCGCTTCCTGGCCCGCTTCGACGGCGCGGTCATCGACGGGCTCGTGAACCTGGCCGGCTGGCTGGGCCGGGTGGCCGGCCGGATCGACGCCGGGATCGACCGCTACGTCGTGGACGGCGCCGTGAACGCCGTCTCGAGCTCCACCCTCGCGCTGGGCCGCTCCTTCCGGCGCATCCAGACCGGCCGCATCCAGACGTACCTCTACGGCGCGCTGGGGGGCGCGCTGCTGGTGGTCCTGCTCAACTTCCTCATCTCGTAGCCTCCGGGGAGACGCGCATGTTCACGCAAGGGAACGTCCTCAGCTGGGCCACCTTCGTCCCGCTCCTGGGAGCGGGGATCATCGTCGCCCTCGTCGCCATCCGGTTCCTGGCGAGGCTGTCGAAGAGGTTCCTCGACCAGTCGTCGCGCTGGGTGGCGCTGGTGACGAGCGGCCTCTCCCTCGTCGCCGCCATCTACGCCTGGTCGTTCTACGATCCGGGCCGGGGCGGCGTGCAGATGGTCCACCACTTCACCTGGATCAAGGCCTTCAACATCGAGTACTTCCTCGGCGTCGACGGCCTCTCCATCTCGATGGTGCTCCTCTCCGGGCTCATCTCCTTCATCGCCACCATCGCCTCGATGCCCTGGTGGTCGGGGAAGAGGGACGCCGAGATGGCCGGCATGGTGGACCACGGGCACGACGACCCGCACCACCCCAAGCACTTCTCGGTGCGGATGGTCCCCGGCTACATGGTCATGCTGCTCCTGCTCCAGACCGGCATGATGGGCACCTTCGTCGCCCTGGACATGTTCCTCTTCTACGTCTTCTGGGAGGTCATGCTCCTGCCGATGTACTTCCTCATCGGCATCTGGGGCGGGCCGCGCAAGGAGTACGCGGCCATCAAGTTCTTCCTCTACACCCTGGCCGGCTCGGTGCTGATGCTGCTCGCCATCATCGGCATCTACTACAACAGCGCCCCGGCCCTGCTCGCCGACGGCACCTGGTCGAGCGGTCACACCTTCAACCTGGTCGAGCTGGCGCGGCAGGGAGCCACCGGACAGTTCAAGAACGTGGCGCCCATCCTGGGCTTCGACTTCGCCAAGCTCGCCTTCGTCGCCCTCTTCATCGGGTTCGCCATCAAGATCCCGATGTTCCCCTTCCACACCTGGCTCCCCGACGCCCACGTCGAGGCGCCCACGCCCATCTCGGTCATCCTGGCCGGCATCCTCCTCAAGATGGGACCGTACGGCATCCTGCGGTTCAACTACCCGCTCCTGCCGGACGCCACCATGTGGGCGGCGAACGCCATCGCGGTCTTCGGCGTCATCAACATCGTCTACGCGGCCTTCGTCTGCCTGGGACAGACGGACCTCAAGAAGCTCATCGCCTACTCCTCCGTCTCGCACATGGGCTTCTCGCTGCTCGGGATGGCGGCCATGACGCCGGCGGGGATCTCCGGGGCGGTGCTGAACCTCTTCACCCACGGCATCATCAGCCCGATGCTGTTCCTCATCGTGGGCGTGATCTACGACCGCGCCCACCACCGCGAGATCGCCAAGTTCGGCGGGCTGGCCTCCGAGCTGCCCGAGTACAGCGCCATGATGGGGCTCGCCTTCTTCGCCTCGCTGGGCCTGCCGGGGCTGGCCGGCTTCATCTCCGAGTTCATGGTGTTCTCCGGCTCCTTCCCGGTCTTCACCACCTACACCATCATCTCGGCCACGAGCGTCATCATCACGGCGGCCTACTACCTCTGGGCCATCCACCGCATGTTCCTGGGCAAGCTCAACGCCGCCTACAAGGGCTACCCGGACCTCAACTGGCGCGAGCGCTTCTCGCTCTACCCGCTCGGCGCCTTCGCCATCCTGCTCGGCTTCTACCCGCAGTTCATCCTGAACCCGATCAACGGCACGCTGCACGCCCTGATCGAGAACCTCAAGGCGCTGTAGCGGACGAGGCCCACCGCGATGGAATCGCTCCTTCCCCTCGTCGACGAGAACCTCCGCTCGGTCGCCTGGATCCGACCGGAGCTCGCCCTCACCTTCGGGGCGCTCGTCCTGTTCGCGATCGACCTCTTCTGGAAGAGGAGCCCGGTGCGCGTGGCCCTCCTCACCGTGGGAGCGCTGGGCGTGCTGGGCGTGGCGGCGGCGCTCCTGGCCGCGCAGCCTCCGGACCCCCAGCCCCTCTTCAACGGCATGATCGCGAACGACGCCTTCGCGGTCTTCTTCAAGTGGCTCTTCCTGGGCGCGGCGGCCCTGACCGTGCTCATCGCCGCCCAGGGGAACGAGTTCCCGCCCCAGCGCCTGGGCGAGTTCTACGCCCTCCTGGCCGCCATCGTGCTCGGCATGTTCTTCATGGCGAGCGCGACCGACCTGGTCATGGTCTACCTGGGCATCGAGCTCGTCTCGATGGTGAGCTACGTCCTGGCCGGCTTCCGCAAGGGCGACCGGCGCGCGGCGGAGGGGTCGCTGAAGTACGTCATCTACGGCGGCGTCGCCTCGGGCGTGATGCTGTTCGGGATGAGCTACCTCTACGGCCTGCTCGGCACCACCGACGTGCTCCAGTTCGGCGCGCGCATCCAGGGCCTGCAGGCGAGCGGGCTGCCGCTGGCGGCCACGCGCCTGGGCCTGGTGGTGGCCATCGTCTTCGTGGCGGCGGGCATCGGCTACAAGATCGCGGCGGTCCCCTGGCACATGTGGTGCCCGGACGTGTACGAGGGGGCGCCCACGCCCTTCACGGCCTTCCTGTCGGTGGGCCCCAAGGCGGCGGGCTTCGCGCTGGCGCTGCGCCTGTTCCACAGCGCCTTCGCCGGGCCCCTCCTCCCGCCCGCCGGCTTCGCCCAGGCGCTGGCCGGAATCCCCTGGCCGGCGGTGGTGGGCGTCATCTCGGCGGTCACCATGACGCTCGGGAACCTCACCGCACTCAACCAGACGAATCTCAAGAGGCTCCTCGCCTACTCCTCCATCGCGCACGCCGGCTACACGCTGATGGGCGTGTCGGCCGTCTCGGCGATGGGGATGCAGGGCGTCATGATCTACATGGCCATCTACCTGGTGATGAACCTGGGGGCCTTCCTGGTGGTGATCCTGGTGGCCGAGGCGACCGGGTCGGAGAACATCCTCGACTACCGCGGGCTGGCCCGGCGCCACCCGGTGGCGGCGGTGACCTTCGCCATCTTCCTCTTCTCGCTCACCGGCCTGCCGCCCTTCGCCGGGTTCATGGGGAAGTGGTACCTCTTCTACGCGCTCTTCGAGCGCATCCCCGGGCCGGGCGGCGGCTGGTACGCCATCCTGGCCCTGATCGGCGCGCTCAACACCGCGGTGTCGCTCTACTACTACGTGCGCATCGTGCGGGCGATGTTCATCGACGTCCCCTACGCGCCGGAGCCGGTGCCGGTCCCGCGCCGGTGGGGCTACCAGGTGATGCTGGGCGCCTTCGCCACCGCCATCCTGGTCTTCGGCCTGTGGTGGTCGCCGGTGGTGGCCTGGACGCAGGCGTCGCTGGATCTCTTCCGGGGGTAGGGCGGCACGCGCTCGGCTGCCGGCGCTCGCGCCTGGAGCCGGCCTTCGCGCCCGGGCGAGCAGCTCCGGCGCGAGCCCTCGCGCGTGGCCGAGTCCGCGCGGCACGACCGTTTCCCAGCGCGCTGCGGGGCGCCGTCGCCAGGCGCGACGCCGGCTCAGCGTGCGGTCCTGGCACCGCGCCACACATCGCGCAAATCGCGCTGGCGCGATGCCGTTGCCTGCTGCGGCGAGCACATCACGAGCGGGGCGGCGGTCGAGCGCCAGGGCCACCCGGCCCGGCCGCGCCGACGGCCGCCCCCGCAGCGCCGCCCGGAAGACCAGGCCCGCCTCGGCGCGCCAGGCAGGCAGCGTGCGAGCCGGCCGTTGTCCGATGTCGCCGCTGCGCGAAGCGCTGTGCGGCGGCGAGTTCGGCCGGCCGCCACCGAGCCCACCGCTCGCGCGCCGGGGCCTCGCGGAGGGACCTGCGGCGCGAGGACTCGGCGGGCGGAGGCGCGGCCGGGCCGGGTGGCCCGGGACGTTACGCTCACGCGCGAGCGCGCCCCGGGACCCGAGGCAGGCGGCACCCGCGCCCGGCCGACCGGCTCCGGCGCGCGAACCTACGGCCTCCGCCCCTCCAGCCGCGCCAGCTCCTCCTCGTCCATCGTCACCGCGCCGATGGCCCGGTCCGGCGTGACGACCTCGCCGTGGTAGTCCGACCCCGAGGTCGGGACCAGGTCGAGCGCCTCGGCGATGCGCAGGTACTTCTCGCGGCGCGACGGCTCGTGGTCCGGGTGGTGGACCTCGAGCCCGTCCACGCCCGCCTCCCGCATGCGGGCGATCTCGCCCTTCTCGAGGCCCGACACGCCCGGGTGGGCCACGGTGACCGTCCCGCCCGCGCCGCGCACCAGGGCCACCGCGTCGGCGACCGTGAGCCGGTAGCGGCCCACGTAGGCGGGCTGGCCCTCGCCGATGAACCGGTCGAACGCCTCCCGCACGGTGGCGGCCCCCCCTGCCTCGACGATGGCGCGCGCCACGTGGGGCCGGCCCAGGGTCTTCCCGCCGCTGTGCCGCACGATGTCCTCCGCCCGGATGCGGATCCCGAGGCCGGCCAGCTTCTCGACGATCTTCCCCATCCGCTCCCGGCGGTGGTCCGCCAGGAAGTCCTCGAAGCGCCGGAGGCTCTCGTGGGCCGGGTCGATGAAGTGGCCGAGCAGGTGGATCTCGCGCCGGCCCAGGAAGGCGGACAGCTCGATCCCCGGCACCAGCCGGATCCCGACGACCCGCGCGGCGGCGGCCGCGGCGGGGAGACCGGCCACCGTATCGTGGTCGCACAGGCCCCACACCCCCACGCCGGCTGCGGCGGCCTGCCGCGCCACCTCCTCGGCGGCGTACTGGCCGTCCGACGCTCGCGAGTGCGTGTGCAGGTCGATGCGAGTCGGGCGGCTCATGGGCGGACGTGTTAGCATAGTGTTCTCCGGCAGCGGCACGCCGTCGCTCCAGGGCTCGAGGGCGCTCCATGCAGCACGTACTCCGGGTCTCCCGAAAAATCGATTACGGCCTGCGGGCAATGATTTACCTCGCCTCCATCCCGCAGGACTCGATCGTTCCCTTCCGGGAGATCGCCCGGCAGATGGACGTCCCCGAGGACTTCCTGGCCAAGATCCTGAAGACGCTGGTGGACCAGGGCCTGGTCAAGTCGACCCGGGGGCCCCACGGGGGGTACGCGCTGGCGAGGGGCGCCGCCGAGATCAGCTTCCTCGACGTGATCGAGGCGGTGGAGGGTCCCGTCGCCGTGAACGTCTGCCTCGACGGCGAGGACGCCTGCGGCCACTCCACGCAGTGCACCATGGCCTCGGTGTGGCGGCTCGGCCAGGAGCGGATGCTCGACGTGTACCGGCAGAGGCGGCTGGCCGACCTCGCCTTCAAGCCCGACGACGACGGGCAGATCGGGCTCGTCCAGCTCCAGCTGCGGGACGCGCAGGCGCGGACGGTGTAGCGGCAGCCCCGCCGGCGGGCGCGACCCGGGCCGCAGCGGCCTCGCACTCCGCGTCGTGCGACGAAGGACCGCACGGGCCGGCCCCATGCCCGCCCCCGTCGTAGGATCTCGCGAGGAGGAGGCCCCGTTGCAGGACGACCCCGCGCATCCGTCGCGCCCCGCCCGGCGCGACTCGCCCTGGCCGTCGTTCCTCGTCAACCTGGGCCTGGTGGTCCTCCTCAGCGTCTCGGCCCTCTTCGCCGGGATCGCCGCCAGCGGCCGGCACGCCATCGACGTGGAGATCCGGGCCCGCGCCCGGGCCATCTACGCCACCGTGCTCCTGGCGCGCCGCTGGAACGCCATCCACGGGGGGGTCCTGGTGGAGAAGACGCCGGGAATGGCGTCGAGCCCGTATCTTCCGAGGCCGGACGTCGCGGGAAGCGACGGCAAGGTCTACACGCGCAAGAACCCCGCCACGATGGCGCGGGAGATGTCCGAGCTGGCCGAGCGGGAGGGTGCCCTCCGCTTCCGCATCACCAGCCTCCGCCCCATCAACCCGGCCAACGCGCCCGATCCCTTCGAGGCGGAGGCGCTCCGCTCGCTCGAGCGCGGAGCGGCGGAGGCCACCCGCCGCGAGACGGCGGACGGCAGGGCGATCTTCCGCCTGGTGGCCCCGCTCCGGGTCGAGGAGTCCTGCCTCGAGTGCCACGCCGCCCAGGGCTACCGGGTGGGCGACGTGCGGGGCGGGATCAGCGTGACCCTCTCCGTGGACGACGCCGAGCGCGCCATCGTCCGGAACCGGCTCCTCACGGCCGGCCTCTTCGTCGTCACGCTGGCCCTCCTGGCCGGGATCATCTGGCGGCTGGTGGCGGCCCTCCAGCGCCGGGTCCTGGCGGCCGAGGCGCGGATCCGGGAGATGGCCATCACCGACGACCTGACCGGCCTCAGGAACCGCCGCTTCGCCCTGCTCCGGCTGGGCGAGGAGGTGGTCCGGGCGCACCGCCACGGCCACGCCCTCTCCTGCGTGCTGTTCGACGTGGACCACTTCAAGAAGGTGAACGACCTCCACGGGCACGCCGGGGGCGACGCGGCGCTCCGGGCCATCGCGGCGGAGTCGCAGCGCGGATGCCGGGCCTCCGACGTCCTGGCCCGCTACGGCGGGGAGGAGTTCCTCCTGCTCCTCCCCGAAACCGACGCGGCGGGCGCCGCCGCCATCGCGGAGCGCCTCCGCGCGTCGCTCGAGGAGCTCCGCATCGAGCACGCCGGCCGGACGCTCCAGGTCACCGCCAGCTTCGGCGTGGCCACCCTCTCGCCCTTCTCCTCCGGCGCCCCGGCCGACGCCGAGGGGCTGGTGCGCCGGGCGGACGAGGCCCTCTACCGGGCCAAGTCGGGCGGGCGGAACCGGGTGGAGCGGGCGGCGTAGCCGCGCGCTGCCGGGCCGTCACCTGGCGGCGAGCGCCGCCGCCA
The DNA here is from genome assembly GCA_035466675.1 of Anaeromyxobacteraceae bacterium. Taxonomy (GTDB): domain Bacteria; phylum Myxococcota; class Myxococcia; order Myxococcales; family Anaeromyxobacteraceae; genus Anaeromyxobacter. The sequence goes on from DATIUR010000274.1 coordinate 7,590, forward strand.
GGACCACCGCCGCGTGCACCGAGCCGCGCGCCGCGCCGTCGCGGATCTGGTGCCGGCAGCTGGTGCCGTCGGCCACCACCACCGTTCCCTCGTCCGCCGCCCGCACCGCCGGCAGGATCCCGTTCTCGCCGATCTTCATCGAGGTCCGGTAGTGCTCGGCCTGGTACCCGAAGGCGCCGCCCATCCCGCAGCAGGTGGACGGGATGGTGGACACCTCCAGGCCGGGGACGAGACGGAGCACCTTCTCCACCGCGGAGAAGGCCCCGAGCGCCTTCTGGTGGCAGTGGCCGTGGACCAGGGCCCGGCGCCAGGGCACCGGGCCGAGGGGGATCTCGAAGCGTCCGGCCGCGTGCTCCTGGGCCACGAACTCCTCCAGGAGCAGGGCCCGGGCGGCGACCGCCTCCGTCGCCTCGCCCGGCAGGATCGCCCTCGCCTCGTCGCGCAGGGTGAGCAGGCACGAGGGCTCGACGCCCAGCACCGGGATCCCGCGGCGGACCCAGGGCAGCGCCGCGTCCAGGAGCCGCCGCAGCTCCACCCGCGCCTCCTCGACGAGCCCGGCCGAGAGGAAGGTCCGCCCGCAGCAGAGGGGCCGCCCGCCGTCGGGCGGGGCCAGCGCGTGGACGGAGTAGCCGGCGGCGTTCAGCACCTCCACCGAGGCGCGGAGCGTCTCCGGCTCGAACCAGCGGCCGAAGGTGTCCGCGAGCAGCGCCACCTCGCCGACCGGCGATGGGGCCGGGAAGGAGGCGTCGCGGAAGGGCCGCCGGTGCCAGGCGGGGAGCGAGCGGTGGCGGCTCATGCCCGTGACCCGCTCCCCCACCCAGGCCAGCGAGCGGCTGCGGTTCCGGAGGTTCAGCAGGCCGCCCAGCCGCGACGCGGAGGGCGCGTACCGCGGGAGGAAGGAGACGAGCCGATCCCGCAGGCCGATCCCGTGGGCCTTCCGGTGGTGGTGCAGGACCTCGATCTTCATCCGCGCCATGTCGACGCCGGTGGGGCACTCGCGCTTGCAGGCCTTGCAGCTCACGCAGAGCGAGAGCGCGTCGTGCATCTCGCGGGAGGTGAGCGCGTCCGGGCCGAGCTGCCCGGTCAGCGCCAGGCGGAGCACGTTGGCCCGGCCGCGCGTGACGTGCTGCTCGTCGAGCGTGGCCCGGTAGGACGGGCACATCACGCCGGCGGCGTCGAGCTTCCGGCAGGTGCCGTTGTTGTTGCACATCTCGACGGCGCCGAGGAAGCCGCCCCACTCCGACCAGTCGAGCGCCGTCTCGAGGGCCTGGGGCGCATAGCTGGGCTTGAAGCGGAAGAGGGT
>DATIUR010000275.1:0-2376 GCA_035466675.1 Anaeromyxobacteraceae bacterium
GTGGCCCGGGTCGCCGTGAGGGTGAACGAGCAGCGGCTCGCCGCGGCCCCGGTCGGCCGGACGGCCGCCGCGGCTCCCACGCGGAGCAGCGTCTTCGGGGCCTCGGTCTCCAGGGCCGAGAGCGCGCCGCGCCCTCCCGCGGCGGTCGCCACCCGGTCGGTGGTCGCGAAGACGCCGCCGCCGCCGGCGCCCGTTCCGTTCGCGCGCCAGCAACAGGCGCTGCAGGAGCACCCGGGCCAGCCGCTCGCCCGGCACGAGGTCGAGAGCGCCCGGCCACCGGATGCCGCGGCGGCGCGCCCCCTGGTGAGACAGGCGGCACCGGGCCGACCGGCCGCGGCACGCGACGACCGCACGCCTGCGACGGCGAAGGAGCCCGCCTCGATGACGACACCGCAAGCGCCCCGTCCCGAGGCGCCTGCGGCCCAGCGGCCGGAGCCGCCGAAGGCCGCCGAGCGTCCGGCGCAGCGGCCGGAGCCGCCGAAGGCCGCCGAGCGTCCGGCGCAGCGGCCGGAGCCGCCCAAGGCCGCCGAGCGTCCGGCGCAGCGGCCGGAGCCGCCGAAGGCCGCCGAGCGTCCGGCGCAGCGGCCGGAGTCGCCCAAGGCCGCCGAGCGTCCGGCCCAGCAGCCCGTGCCGCCCAAGGCCGCCGAGCGTCGGCAGCCGATCCCGCCGAAGGCCGCGCCGGATCGCGCAGCCGACCAGCCCCGTCGGCCCGGGGCACCCTCACGCCCCGCCAAGCTCGATGACGACAAGGACAAGCGCGACGGGCGTCCGTCTGGCGAGGAGAAGAGCCCGCGCTGACGAAACGCGACAGGAGGAAGCGGGGCGCGCGTGGCTCGCCGTTCGCGGCGCCGGTCCCGATCGCCAGCTCATCGACCGGAGGGCACCGCCGGTCTGGCCACGCCGGGATCGCCCTGCGGCGACCGGCCGTCCAGGATGACGTCGAGGCGCACCGTGACGGCCAGGACCTGGCGTCGCCCCAGCTCCACCGTGGTGGGCCAGCCGATCTCCGGCTCCAGCTCCAGGAACAGCCAGCGCCGCCAGAGGTCCCGCCGCACGCGGGTGTGGATCCGGTAGAGCTCCACCACGGGCCTCGGCACCCCGAACCCGGTCACGGCGAAGCCCAGGTACGTCGCCGTGCGCAGCCGCTGGAGATCGTGAGCGAGGCCCACCTCGGTGGCCCACTCGTACCCCCTGCTCACTCCGGTGATGAAGCCGGCGTTGTTCCAGCGCACCTGCGTGTGCGCGGCGACCGGCCTGTCGAAGTCCAGCTGCGTCTTCTCGCCGAAGCGCTCCCGGCTCGTCCACACTCCCTCCTGCGTGAGGCGCGAGGTGACCTTCCAGCCGAGGTCGAGCCGCCGCCGGAACCGCACGGCGCCGAAGTACTCGAAGGGGAGCCGCAGGCGCGCGCCGCCGGCGACCTGGACCACCGTGGTCGAGGGGGTCCGCAGGAAGTCGACGCGCAGCTCCAGGCTGGCTTGCTCGGCCCGGACCGACGGCGAGAAGCCCGGGTTGCCCGGGTCCTCCAGGCGGCGGAGCGTCGGGTCCCCCTTGCCCTCGCCGCTGAAGACCAGCTGTGATCTCCTGAGCCAGCGCTTGAAGCCCGGGAGCCGCAGGCTGGCCCTCGCCGAGGTGCGGTAGCTCCTGGCCCCCCGGTCATCGAAGCGCACCTCGTTGCGCCAGCGGAGGTAGGTGCCTGGCTGCTCCAGGTCGAGACGGCGGTCCTCGCCGAAGATGCGGTCGAGGTACCCGGTGAGGTCGGTGAGGCCCTGCTCCAGCCGTCGGTGTGAGTCGTCGACCCAGGTCTCGCCCTCGGCCGACGCCGCCTGCGCCGGGCTCGGCGGCGCCACCGGCTTCGGCACGGCCGGCGGCTGCGGCTCGGGCGCCGGCGCGGGAACGGCAGGTGGCGCGGCCTCCGCGGGTGGCGGATCGCCAGGCGGCCCGGGCTCCTCGGCCGCCGCCGTCCCCGCGAGGAGCATCGCCACCGCCGCGGCGCGGCAGGCGGAAGGGTGAGCGCTCGGCCCGTTGCCCATCACCGTGCCCCATCCTCGTTGACGCGCAGCCATGACTTCCCGGTCACGAGGCGGCGCTCTTGCAATGGAGGGGCCCTGCGGCGCACCACGCGACACCTGCGCCGCCTGGTTCGCCATTCGGTTTGGTATGGTCATCCCGACCTCGGAGTGAATCGGAGCGGGGTGCGCGAACCGTGAAGGGAGGAGACCGCAAGGGATCGCGTGCCGACCTTCGGCGTCGCGCGGAGGAGAAGCTGCGCGCGCAAGTCCCCCGACCACCCCGCGTCGTAGCCAAGGAGGACCTTCTCCGCCTCATCCACGAGCTCCAGGTCCACCAGGTCGAGCTGGAGATGCAGAACGAGGAGCT
>DATIUR010000276.1:0-12275 GCA_035466675.1 Anaeromyxobacteraceae bacterium
CACTCGATCAGGGTGGGACCCTCCCCCGCCGCGGCCCGGGCCCGGGCCCGGCGCGTGGCGGCGTGGACGGCGAAGAGGTCGTTGCCGTCCACGCGCTCGCCGCGCATGCCGTAGGCGATGGCCTTCTGCGCGATGGTCTCCGAGGCCGTCTGGCGCTCCATGGGCATGCTGATGGCCCAGCCGTTGTTCCGGCAGACGAAGACCACCGGCAGCTTGCGAACGGCCGCGAAGTTGAGCCCGGTGTGGAAGTCGTGGGCGCTGGTGGCGCCCTCGCCGAAGTAGGTGAGGGACACCATGTCGTCGCCGCGCAGGCGCGCCGCCCAGGCCGCCCCCACCGCGTGGGTGATCTCGGTGGCGATGGGGGAGCTGATGGACGCGAAGCGCCCCGGGCGCCAGGCCTCGTGGCAGGGCATCTGGCGCCCCTTCATGAGGTCGCCCGCGTTGCCGAGCAGGTCGCACAGGAAGGTGGGGAGCGGCATGCCGCGCAGGAGCGCCGCACCGTGCTCCCGGTAGCAGGGGAAGATCCAGTCGCCCTCCCGCATGCCGGCGGCCGTGCCGAAGACGGTGGCCTCCTCGCCGATCGCGCCGATGTAGAAGCCGATCCGCCCCTGCCGCTGGAGGGTCACCATCCGCTCGTCGAGCTGCCTGCCCAGGGCCATCCAGCGGTAGAGGCGGAGCGTCTCGTCGTCCGGGAGGGCCGCCGCCTCCGGCTCCAGGGTGCCGTCCTCGCGCAGGGCGGTCTGGAGGGGGAACTCCCTCAGGAAGCCGCCAGGCTCCCCCTCCCGGACCGGCGGACCGCGCCGCCTCGACGGCGAGCCGATCTCTAGCTCTCTGCGCATGTCTCGCTCCGGTCCACTCGGGTTCAGCGCGACCTCGACGCGATCTCGCCGCGCAGGAACAGCTCCGCCGCCCGGTACGAGGAGCGGACCAGCGGACCGCTCGCCACGTAGCGGAAGCCGAGCGCCAGACCTCGCTCGCGCCAGGCCTCGAACCTCTCCGGCGTCACGAACTCGACCACCGGCAGGTGCCAGGCGGAGGGGCGCAGGTACTGGCCCAGGGTGAGAATCTCCACGCCGACCGCGCGCAGGTCGCGCATGGTCTCCTCGATCTCGCCGTCCGCCTCGCCCAGGCCCACCATGAGGGAGGACTTGGTCACCACCTGCGGGAACTCGCGCCGCATCCGGTCCAGCACCGACAGGGTCTGGTCGTAGCCCGCCCTCGGATCGCGCACCGCGGGGGTGAGGCGCCGCACGGTCTCGACGTTGTTGGCGAAGACGTCCGGCCCGGCGCGCCCGACGGTGCGCACCGCCGCCGGGTCGCCCTGGAAGTCGGGCGTCAGCACCTCCACGAGCAGCCCCGGGATCTCCTTCAGCAGGCGGATCGCCTCGGCGAAGTGCGAGGCCCCGCCGTCCGGCACGTCGTCGCGGTCGACGCTCGTGACCACGATGTAGTCGAGGCCCAGCCCGCGGACGGCCTCGGCCAGGAGGCGCGGCTCGTCCGGATCGAGCGGCGGGGGCCGGGCGGCGGTCTTCACGTGGCAGAACCTGCAGCCGCGCGTGCAGACGTCCCCCATCAGCATCACGGTGGCCGTCCCGCCGCCCCAGCACTCGCCCACGTTGGGGCAGTGCGCTTCTTCACAGACGGTGTGGAGCCGGCGCGTCCGCAGCGTGTCCTTCACGCGCTGGTAGCGCTCCCCGCCGGGGACGCCGACGCGGAGCCAGGAGGGCTTCCGGGCCGAAGCGGGCAGCCCCCGATCGCGCAGGTCCTGCGCGATCTCCCGGCGGGAGGTCGGACGGTGCTCTTCGCCCAGGACGGGCAGGCTCGTGCGCGTGGATTCGGCCATCTCCTGCCGCCGGCGTCGACGCCGCCGATGTAGCGGCGGCGCCGGAATGGGTCAAGGAGCACCGCGCGTCACACCGGGGCGCCACGAATAGCCTACTCATTGCGGGGGCCTGGCGCATGCTATAGTGCCCGTTCGTTGTGCCCCGCATGGGGCCCACCACCGGGGGTGGAGATATCGAGCACGTGTCCGAAGCTCCCGCGCCCGATGCGACCCGGATCCTGATCGTGGACGACGACGCGTCCGTGCGGGACGTGATCGGCGTCCTGCTGCGCGAGGAGGGGTACGTCTGCACGGCGGTCTCGTCGGCCCAGGCGGCCCTGGACGCGTCGCGCGTCGCCGAGTTCCCGCTCGTCATCTCCGACGTGAAGATGCCCGGCAAGGACGGCCTGTGGCTGCTCGAGCGGCTGCGCGAGGGGGCGCCGGACACGGCCGTCATCATGCTCACCGCCTTCGGCGACACCGAGGCCGCGGTGGAGTGCCTCCGCCGCGGCGCGTCGGACTACCTGCTCAAGCCGCCCAAGGTCACGGACCTCATCCGCGCCATCGAGCGGGCGCTCGCCAAGCGGCGGCTGGAGCTGGCCCGGCACCGGTACCGCAAGAGCCTGGAGAAGCGCGTCCGCGAGAAGACCTCCGAGCTGTCGGAGGCGCTCCGCAACCTCGAGACCACCTACTCCTCCACCCTGTGGGCGCTGGTGGCGGCCCTCGACGCCCGCGAGCACGAGACGAGCGACCACTCGCAGCGGGTGGTGCGCTACACGCTCGCCATCGCCAGGCGGATCGGCATCCCCGAGAACGACCTGCCGGACATCGGGCGCGGCGCGCTCCTGCACGACATCGGCAAGATCGGCGTGCCCGACGCCATCCTGCTCAAGCCCGACCGGCTCACCCCCGCCGAGTGGGAGGAGATGCGGCGGCACCCGCAGATCGGCTGGACCATCCTCAAGTCGATCGACTTCCTCGACGTGCCGGCCGAGATCGTCCTCTCCCACCAGGAACGGTGGGACGGCGGAGGCTACCCGCGGGGGCTCACGGGTGACGCCATCCCCATCGGGGCGCGGATCTTCGCCATCGCGGACTGCTACGACGCCATGACCACCGACCGCCCCTACCGGAAGGGGACCAGCGCGGAGGCGGCCCGCCTGGAGATCCGCCGCTGCGCGGGCTCGCAGTTCGATCCCGCCGTCACCGATGCCTTCCTGTCGATCGCTCCGGCCGAGTGGGAGGAGCTGGGTCGGGCCACCTCGAGCCGGCCGATCTGAGCCCCCTGCCGGGTGGGGCCTGCGGCCCGGGGAGCATCGACCGGTCCCCTCCGCGGTGGTATGAGCAGGCCGTGCACGGGACAGGCGCCGCCGGCGCGGGCCCGCTCCTGGACGGCCAGGGGCGCCGGATCGTCTACCTCCGTCTGTCCCTGACCGATCGCTGCAACTTCCGGTGCAGCTACTGCTCCCCGGCCGGCCCGGAGGCGAGCGCGAGCCTGCTCTCGCGCGCGGAGATCGCGCGCCTGGTCCGGACCTTCGCCTCGCTGGGCGTGCGCCGGGTGCGCCTCACCGGAGGCGAGCCCACGCTCCGGCCCGACCTGCTCGAGATCGTGGCCGACGCGCGGGGCACGCCCGGCATCGAGGAGGTGGCGCTCACCACCAACGGGCAGCTCCTGGAGCGCCTGGCCGTGCCGCTCCGGGAGGCGGGAGTCTCGCGGCTCAACGTCTCGCTCGACACGCTCGACCCGGCCCGGCTGCGCCAGATCTCCGGACGCGCCGCCGCCCTCGACCGGATCGTGGCCGGGATCGGGTCGGCGTCCCGGGCCGGCTTCGCCTCCCTGAAGATCAACGTGGTGGTGGTGCGAGGGGAGAACGAGCGGGAGCTCGGGGACCTGTGCCGCTTCGCCTGGCGCCACGGGGCCACCCCGCGCTTCATCGAGCTGATGCCCTTCGGCCGGGGAGAGCCGGTCTCCGCCGCCGAGGTGCGCCGCCTGCTCGCGGCCCAGGGCGTCCGCCTCGCTCCGGACGCCACCCGCGGCTGGGGCCCCGCCTCCCACATGCGCGGCGAGTCCCTCGACGGCGGCCGGCCGGTGCGAGGGCTCGTCGGCTTCATCGGGGCGATGACCGAGGGGTTCTGCGACGGCTGCAACCGCGTCCGGGTGGGAGCGGACGGGTCCCTGCGGGCCTGCCTGGGCGGGCGCGACCGGGCCCCGCTGGCGGCGCTCCTGCGCTCGGGCGCCTCCGACGCGGACGTCTCGGCGCGGATCCGCGAGGTGCTCCTCGCCAAGGGACCGCGCCACCAGATGGCGGAGCGGCCCTCGGGTCTTTTGCCGATGATCGGGTCGGGCGGGTAGGCTGCGTCTACGCTGCGGCCGCGCGCGGGTGGATGTTCGCGCGGATCCACTCGATGATCCCCTGCGTGGGCGAGCCGGGCAGGAACACCGCCGCCACGCCCCTCTCCTTCAGGTGGGGCACGTCGTCCTGCGGGATGATGCCGCCGCCGAATACCGCGATCTCCGGGGCGCCCTTCTCCCGGAGAAGCTCGATCACCGCCGGGAAGAGGGTCATGTGCGCGCCCGACATGATCGACAGCCCCACCGCGTCCACGTCCTCCTGGACCGCCGCCGCGACGATCATCTCGGGGGTCTGGTGGAGGCCGGTGTAGATCACCTCGAACCCCGCGTCGCGCAGGGCCCGGGCGATGATCTTGGCGCCGCGGTCGTGGCCGTCGAGGCCGGGCTTCGCCACCAGGATGCGGAGGGGACGCTCTTTGGCGGGGCTCATGCGGGCTTCTCCAGGAGGACGGCGAGGTCCTGCGGCGTCTCGTTCACCTCGGCGATGCGGAGGCCCGCGGACCTGGACAGCGGGCCCCACTCGGAGACGTTGTAGTACCGCAACTCCGCGGTGGCCGCCAGGGTGGCGCCGGAGGGTCGGATGAGCCGCCGGGTGCAGCGGTCCACCCCGGCGCCCGGGTCGAACTCGGAGGTCTCCTCCACCACGCTCCCGTCGCGGAGCGTGCGGCGCGCCGAGTCCCGGGGCCGCTCCGCCAGGGTCGCCGGGTTGGCGTGGTGGACGAGGAGGCGCCCGCCCGGCCGGATCACGCGGGCCGCCTCGGCCAGGCACCGCTCGTTGGTCGGGTCGTCGAACATGAAGAGCGAGGCGTACCAGGACCAGGCGGCGTCGAAGGCGCCGTCCCGGAACGGCAGCGCGCGGACGTCGCCGCGGGCGAAGGCGGCGCCGGGGGCGCGGGCCCGGGCCGCCAGCCGGAGATAGGCCCCGCTCCGGTCCAGGCCCACCAGGCTCGCCACCCTCCCGGAGAGGATCCGCGCGTGCCTCCCGTGGCCGCAGGCGAGGTCGAGGACGCGGTCCCCGGGGCCGAGCGCGAGGGACCGGGCGACGGCCTCGGCCTCGATGGCGGAGAGGCGCGGGGAGAGCAGGTCCTCGACCGAGTCGAGGTAGAGGTCGCCGTAGTAGGCGTCGCCCCAGTGCTCCACCGGCCCCGCGGGCCTCAGAACCGCCCGTCCTCCCGGTAGGCCCCGAAGACCTTGCGGAACACGTCCGAGATCTCGCCCAGCGTGGCGTAGGCCTTCACCGCCTCGATGGTGGGCGGGACCAGGTTCGACCCGTCGCGGGCCGCGCGCTCCAGCGCCCCGAGCGCCGCCTGCACCTTCCCGGCGTCCCGCTCCGCCTTCACCGCCCGCAGGCGCTCCACCTGGGCGCGCGCCACCGTCTCGTCGATCCGGAGGATGGGGATGGGCTCCTCGCCCTCCTTGCGGAAGGCGTTCACGCCCACCTGGATCCGGTCGCCGGTCTCGACCTCGCGCTGGAACCGGTAGGCGCTCTCGGCGATCTCCCGCTGCGGGTACCCCTCCTCCACCGCCCGCAGCATCCCGCCCATCTCGTCGATGCGCCGGATGTGCTCGAGCGCGCGCTTCTCCATCTCGTCGGTGAGGTACTCGACGTAGTAGCTGCCCGCCAGCGGGTCCACCACCCGGTCGGCCCCGGACTCGTGGGCGATGATCTGCTGCGTCCGGAGCGCGATGGTGACCGCCTCCTCCGTGGGGAGGGCGTAGGTCTCGTCGAGCGAGTTCGTGTGCAGGGACTGCGTGCCGCCCAGGACCCCGGCGAAGGCCTGCAGCGCCGTGCGCACCACGTTGTTGTAGGGCTGCTGGGCGGTGAGCGACACGCCCGCGGTCTGGGCGTGGGTGCGAAGGAGGAGCGACTCCCGCTTCCGCGCCCCGAACCGCTCCCGCATGGTGCGGGCCCAGATCCGGCGGGCGGCCCGGAACTTGGCCACCTCCTCGAAGAAGTCGTTGTGCACGTCCCAGAAGAAGCTGAGGCGGGGCGCGAACGAGTCCACGTCCAGGCCCCGGTCCACGCACTCCTGCACGTACTCGATCCCGTCGGCCAGGGTGAAGGCCAGCTCCTGCACCGCCGTCGCCCCGGCCTCCCGGATGTGGTAGCCGCTCACCGACACCGGGTTCCAGCGCGGCATCTCCTTCGCGCAGAACTCGATCATGTCGCAGACGATCTTCACCGCCGGCTCGGGGGGGACGATCCACTCCTTCTGCGCGATGTACTCCTTGAGCATGTCGGCCTGGAGGGTGCCGCCCAGCTGGGCCCGGGGGACCCCCTGCTTCTCCGCCACCGCCACGTACATCGCCAGGGCGACGACGGCGGTGGCGTTGATGGTCATCGAGGTGGTGACCTCGCCGAGCGGGATTCCGTCGAAGAGGATCTCGAAGTCGCGGAGCGTCGAGACCGCCACCCCCTCCTTCCCCACCTCTCCGAGGCTCATGGGGTGGTCGGCGTCGTAGCCCATCAGCGCCGGCATGTCGAAGGCGGTGGAGAGGCCCGTCATGCCGTGCGCCAGCAGGTACTTGAAGCGCCGGTTCGTGTCCTCGGGCGTCCCGAAGCCCGCGAACTGCCGCATGGTCCAGAGCCGGCCGCGGTACATGGTCGGCTGGGGCCCGCGCGTGAACGGGTAGCGACCCGGGAAGCCGGAGTCGCGCAGGAAGTCGTGCTCGGCCAGGTGGGAGGGATCGAGCACGTCCGGGATGGGGATGCCGGAGTCGGTCGCGAAGGCCTCCCGCCGGCGCGGCGCGCGGGCGAGGACCTCGGCGAGATCCTCCCGCTCCCAGGCCGCTCGCTCCCGCGCGATCCGGTCCAGCTCGGACCGGGAAGGGAGCGGGTGCTCGGCCTTTCCCGGGGCCGCGGGGGTGGCGGCGCGCCTCGGGGCCCGTCCGGCTCGCCCGCGATCCTTCTTGGCCGGCCTCGTCGCCATGGGACCTCCGGGGCTGTCGCGGGAAGAGACTGGTGGTGAGGGGGAGAATCGAACTCCCGACCTAGGGATTATGAGACCCTCGCTCTAGCCGACTGAGCTACCTCACCGATCCTTTTGGGGGGCGCTCGGCGGCCGAGCCTCATCCGGCTCGGCCTGCGCTCGCCTATGTCGTCCTGCGGGGGGCACGCTCGCCCTTCGCAAACTCCCCTCGCGCGCGGTCTTATAGGCCCGCCCGGCGGAGGGTGTCAACGTCCCTCCCCCGCGAGATCCGGCCGTTTTCTTGGGGTCACCCCCTGACCGTGGTACGTCCTGCCGCAGGTGTGATATCCGGAGATTGCTCATGCGGAAGGCGCACAGGAACGAGCGTCTGATCCCGCCCGACGGCGGACCGGATCCGGAGCTCGACGCGCTTCTTGCCAAGGTGGACCGCCGCCTCGACGAGGGATTCCTCACCGAACTCGGTGCCGTCTTCGCGCGCGGCGACGAGGCGGAGAGCCGAGCGCAGCCTGGCAGGCTGGCGAAGTAACGGCGTCCGGCACCGCTCCGGGCAGGTCCCCGGGCCGCGCGGTCCGGGCGCGCCGACGGCCGCCCCCGCAGCGCCGCCTGGAGAGCCGCGTCCGCCCCGGCGCGCCGGGAAGGCAACGGGCGAGCCGGCCGTTGTCCGAAGTCGCCGCTGCGCGGAGCGCTGTGCGGCGGCGAGTCCGGCCGGCCGCCACCGGGCCCACCGCTCGCGCGGCCGGGGCCTCGCAATCAAGACTTGCGGCGCGAGGACTCGGCGGCCGGAGGCGCGCCCAAACCGCGCGGCCCCGGGCGGCGCTCCTCGGCGGCCTCCGAGCGCTCCGCGCCGGCCTGGTACTCGCGCTCCTCGTCCTCGAGCCCGGCCTCGACGGCGCCGGGGGCGGCAAGGAGCGCCGACAGGCGCACGTGCCGCGACGGCAGGAAGATCAGGCCGAGCGCGGTCTGCTGGGCGATCTGCACCGCCCACAGCACGTTGGCGTAGGCGACACCCCGCGTGGCCACCGCCTGCCGGTCGAAGAAGAGCGCCAGCCCGACCACCACGGCGCCCTGGAAGGTCCCCACCATGCCGGGACCGGCCGGGATCATCACGCCCACCACCAGCACGCCCAGCGTGGCGTAGGCCGCCACGGCGGAGAGCTCGAAGCCGAACCCCCGGGCGAGGACGCTCATCCCGTACCCGTTGAGCCCCCAGTAGACGACGGTGAGGAGGAAGAACGCGAGGAGCTTGCCGCGGCTCGGCACGAGCCGGAGCCCGTGGATGAAGGCGTCCATCATCCCGGACACCCGCTCCGCGAGCCGGGGCGAGACGGGCCCGATCAGGCGGCCGGTGATCTTGACGGCCAGCGCGCGGTTCCGGTACGCGCCGGCGAGGAAGACGACCAGCCCGGCGAAGGCGAGCGACACCACCAGCCCGCCCACCCGCAGGACCGAGACGCCCGGCGTGCCGTCCGGGACCGCCAGCAGGACGAGGACGAGCAGGAGCCCGGTGAAGAGGCCGTCCGCCACCCTCTCCACCACCACGCTGGAGAGCGCCGCCGACACGCGCAGGCGGGGGCGATCGGCCACCAGGTACGGGCGCGCGAACTCCCCCAGGCGGAACGGGAGGAGGACGAGCGCCATGAACCCGACCGCCGCGACCGCGTTCAATCGGGCGAAGGGCACCCGCGCCATCGGCTCGAGCAGGATCCCCCACCGCACCGTCCGCACGAGGTGCACCACGAGCAGGATGGCCACGTAGGGGAGCAGGACCGAGTAGTCCGCGGCGCGGATCGCCTCCCAGATGCCGGCCAGGTCCTTGCCGCGCAGGGTGAGCCAGAGCGCCGCCCCGGAGATGGCCAGGCCGGCGAGGGTCTGGACGAGCCGCTTCATGCGCGCGCGAGCGCCCCCATCGGAGGGGCGCTCATACCACGCCGGAGCGGACCGGTCACGGGACGCGGCGCGTCACACCACGCGGTTGCGCGGCGCCTCGCCGCGGGCGTACCGCTCCACCTCCTCGGCCACGAGCCGGGCCATGGCCGCCCGCGTCTCGCGCGTCCCCGAGCCGATGTGCGGGGTGAGCACGACGTTCTCGAGCCGCAGGAGCGCCTCGGGGATGCGCGGCTCGTCGCGGAACACGTCCAGGCCCGCGGCGGCGATCCGGCCCGAGGCGAGCGCCTCGGCCAGCGCCGCCTCGTCGAGCACCTGCCCCCGGGCGGTGTTCACCACGATGGCGCCCGGCTTGAGGAGCGCGATTCGCTCGCGGGAGAGGAGGTTCTCGGTCTCGGGCATGAGCGGGCAGTGCAGCGAGACGAAGTCGGCCTCCCGGAGGAGAGCCTCCAGCGGGACGCGGCGGGCGCCGGGGAAGTCCATCTCCCGCGGGCTCGTGTACAGGACCGCCATGTCGAACCCGCGGGCGCGGCGGGCCATCGCCTGGCCGATGCGCCCGAACCCGACCACGCCCAGCGTCTTGCCGGTCACCTCGGTGCCCAGCATCCAGGCCGGGTCCATGCCCAGCCACCCGCCCCTGCGCACCAGCCGGTCCGACTCGGCCACGCGGCGCGCGGCGGCGAGCAGGAGGGCCATGGCGTGGTCGGCGGTGGCGTCGGTGAGGACGCCCGGGGTGTTCGTGACGGCGAGCCCCCGGCGGCGGCACGCCTCCAGGTCGAGGTGGTTCGTCCCCACGCCGTAGGACGCGACCAGCCGGACCCGGGGAAGGGCGGCCAGGAGCGCATCGTCCACCCGGTCGATGTAGCTCGGCACGAGCACGTCCGCGTCCCGCGCCTCCTCGAGCAGGGCGGCGCGCTCGGGCGGGCGCCCGGCGCCCCCCCGGAGATCGACGAGGCCCGCCAGGCGCTCGAACTGGTTTCCCGGCAGCTCGCGGACCAGGTAGACGATCGGCTTCACGGTTCCTCCTCCTCCCCGGGGGGCGGAGGGCCCGCCCCGTCGCCGGGCCGGCCGCCCGGGATGCGGTACTCCTCGCCCAGCCACTTGCCCAGGTCCACGAGCCGGCACCGCTCGGAGCAGAACGGGAAGGCCGGGTTCTCCGCGCGGGGCGCGGCCGGCCGGCGGCAGGTGGGGCAGGCGTCGCTGCGGGGCACGGAGTCGATCTAGCGCGCCTCGCCGCGGAGGTGCAGCCGAAATCAACCGCCCGGGCAGGACGCCGGCAGCAGGGAGCTCACCGCCTCCTCGAGGTCGCGCCCCCTCACGGCCCCGCGGAACAGCTTCACCAGGCGCCCCTGCGCGTCCACCAGGTAGGTGCTCGGGTAGCCCACCACCTGCCAGGCGTCCTTGGCCTCGGCCCGGGCGTCCACCAGGATGGGATAGGGCATCGCCCCGGAGACCTCGCGCACGTCCTCGCGGGCCGACTCCTCGGCCACCCCGAGCAGCTCGAAGCAGCGCCCCCGGTTGCGCCGCCACACCTCGGCCAGCTCGGGCATCTCGGCCAGGCAGGGGCCGCACCAGCTGGCCCAGAAGTTCACGGCCACCACCTTGCCCCGCAGGGCGGCCAGGTCCACCGGGCGCCCGGCCAGGTCCGGCAGCACGAGGGGCGGCGCCGGGGTGCCGCCCGGCACCGGCTGCGGGCCGGGACGGACGAGCAGCTGCGTGGCGACCACCGCGGCGACCACCAGGAGCGCGAGCTTCCACCAGGTGCGCACGGCGCCTCCGGGCCCGCCTACAGCGAGGCGGCGCTGCCGGCGCCGGATCCGATCAGCGCCTTCAGGTCCTCGTCGGTGAAGAAGATGCCTCCCCCGAAGAAGACGTCGTTTCCGATGGTGAACTTCGGGCCGCCCGGGTACCGCCCCTCCCGCCACCGGTTGAGGAAGTCGTCGGCGCCGGCGGTGAGGTAGAGGTGCTGCAGGAAGTACCAGTTGATCCACACCTTGGTGCGCGGAAACACGTCCTGGTAGGGCCGGGTGAACTGGTAGACCGAGAGCGACAGCGTGAGGCGGTCCTCGAGCAGGTGCAGGTCGGCCCCCGCCCCGCCCGAGCTCTCGATGATGCCGGCCCGCAGGGTGAGCGGGCCGTACCGCTTCGCGATCTGCGCCGAGAAGGTGAGCTTGTCCTCGTGCAGCGACCGGGTCGAGATGGTGGTGGTCTCCATGCCGGTGGTCGGGTCGCGGGTGGTGACCGTCTCGGTGGTGACCGTGTCCACGCCGCGCGGGTCGGCCACGATCTCGAGCATGTACCACTTGTCCGCCCGCGGCAGGATGCGGACGCCGAAATAGGTCTTGGCGCCGACCTGGTTGAGCAGCCACTCGGATCGCAGGTTCACCTCGAGCTGCATCTTCACCAGGTTGTCCACGTAGCTGGAGAGTCCCTCCACCGCCACCGCGATCTCCCGGCCCATCTTCTCGTCGGTGAGCAGCCGCCCGGCCGGGCTCTTGCCTTCGCTCACCTTGGCGAGCAGCTCGTCCATCCGGCCCAGGCTGGAGTTGAGCCGGTCCACCGCCTCGCGCACGCCGCCCTCCTCGGCCACGGCGCCCTCGGGGGCGACCTTCCCCTCCTCGCCCGGCGCCCCCCGCGCCCCGGGGCGGCGGCCGTCCACGATGGTCTGCAGGCTCTGCGCCACGTCCCGCAGCTCCCGGGTCATCTCCTCGACGTTCACGGTGATGGCGTGGACCCGCTCCTTCTCCCGCTCGGACATCTCGGAGAGGTCCGCGGTGAAGTCGCGCGTGTTCTTCACGATCTCGGCCAGGTCGCCGCCGCGCTCGCCCATCAGCGCCTCGACCGAGCGGGTGATCGACGAGACGTTCTCGACGATCTCGCGCAGGCTCCCCTGCTGCGATCCGATGGTCTGCCGCAGATCCCCGGTCACCGCCTGCACGTCCGAGGCGATGGCGGCCAGCGCGTCGGTGAGCTGCTGCACCGTGGTCGCCTCGCGGATGCAGGTGATCTCGCGCTCCTCCTCGGGGAGCGACTCGAGCACCGGGGAGGGATCGCGTCCGGGCACCGCCTCGAGGAGCGCGTCGGGAAGCAGCGCCGAGGGGTAGGTCTTGGTGAGGCAGGCGTTCTTGTGCAGCACCACGCCCCGCTTCACCCGGAGGTCGAGCCGCGCCCGGTCTCCCTCCAGCGAGATCACCGAGACCTCGCCCACCTGGATGCCGGCGATCTGCACGCGGCTCTTCCAGGTGAGCCCGGTGGCGTCGCGGAAGTAGCCGTGGACGAGGTCGCT
>DATIUR010000277.1:0-10331 GCA_035466675.1 Anaeromyxobacteraceae bacterium
CGAAACCCGAAAGGGCGCGCGATATTACGCGACGGACCCGGAAAAGCAAGGGGTCACTTCAGGACCTCCTTGCGGCCGAGCATGGCGGCCACGTGGCCGGCCGCCTGGATGCCGGCGTAGAACTCCCCCTCCACGCCGAGGCCGGGGAGCACCTCGCGGCCGGCGAAGAAGGCGTTCTTGAAGGGGGCGCGCACCGGCAGGGCGGAGAGGCCGAGGGCCGGGTCGATCTCCGTCTCGTACAGGGGATGGTGGGGGGAGGCCTGCTCGCCCGCGTGCCGCGCCGGGAGCGACTCGGCCACCAGGTGGCGCTCGAAGAAGGGGATCGCGTCGGCCGCCGCCGCGCGCAGCCCCGCCGCCGCGGCCGCGAGCGCCTCGGGCCCGAGCGCCTGCGCGGGGACGAAGGTCGAGGCGCACACGACGAGCTCGTCCGCCACCGTCTCGACCGAGCCCCGGGGCACCTGCCGGCGGGCGGGCTCGACGTGCAGGAAGAGCACGTTCTCCGGGTCCTGGCCCGCGGGATCCCGCTGCACCACGGCCGTGGGCCCGAGGGCGGGAGGCAGGGCCGGCCGCTTGACGACCAGGTTCAGGGTGAGGAGCTTGCGCCGCGGCCGGACCTTCCCGAGGAGCGAGGCGAACCGCGACCGCGCCGCGTCGGCGGGGAGCAGGCGCCGCAGCGAGGCGCCGTCGGCCGCGAGCACGAAGGCGCGCGCCACGTAAGCGTCGGGCGATCCGGCCAGCCGGACCGCCGCCAGGCGGGACCCCTCGATCACCAGCGAGGTCGCGCCCGGCTCGCCCGGGCCCCCGTGGACCTCGCCGCGCGACTCGGCGATCCGGCGCCGCACCATGTCGCGCAGGGCGCCCGGCCCGCCCGCCAGGTGGTGCGTTCCGCGCGCCGCCGCGCCGAGCAGCCGCACCAGGGAGAGCGGGGAGGGCGGGCCGTCGAGGAAGCCGAGGAGGCGGTGGGCGGCCCACAGGCACCGGACCAGCTCGTGATCCTCGAGGCCGCGGAAGGGAGGGGTGGTCGGGACGGGCTCGGCCGGCTCCCCCGGGGCGCGGGCCGCCGCGGAGAGCGCCTTGCGCAGGGCGAACCGCTCGCCCAGCCCGGAGGGGGGCAGGGGCGGGGCGGAGCGCAGGAAGACCCCGGCGCGGTCGAAGAGCGCCGACAGCTCGGCGAAGGCGGCCCCGAGCCGGTCGGCGTCGCCCGGCCACTCCCGGCGGAGCTCGCGCGCGAGGCGGGAGGGCTCGCGGGTGACGTCCACCCGGTGGCGCGGGAGGAGCACCTGCAGGTCCGGGTCGCAGGGCACGAGCGCCCGGCCCAGGTCGGTGGCGAGGCCCAGCTCCACCAGCACCACCTCGGCCGAGGGCAGGTGCTGCGGCGCGGGCACGAGCGACGGCCCCCAGGGGAGGAGGTACCCGGACTCGAGGTAGCCGGGCCCCGGATCGTCCAGCGACACCTGCAGCACGCGGAAGCCGCGCCGGGCCAGCAGCGCCCCGGCGACGGCGCCGCCGAGATGGGAGCCGAGGATGCAGACGTCGTAGATGCGCTGCGTGGCGGGTGGCTTGAAGGTCTGGGCCAAGGCGAGCGGGAGTCTAGCGCGAGTCGAGCCGGGGGTTGACGACGGGCGTGCTCTCGGGCGGCCTGCCCCCCGCCACCTGGACGGTGCGGCCGCGGAGCGAGAGCCTCCCCTGGGCGAACCACTGGATGGCCTGGGGGTAGAGGCGGTGCTCCTGCTCCAGGATGCGGGCCGCCAGCGTTCCCTCGTCGTCGCCGGGCAGGATCGGCACCGCCGCCTGCAGGATGACCGGGCCGGTGTCCGTGCCCTCGTCCACGAAGTGGACGGTGCAGCCGGCGAAGCGCGCCCCGTAGGCGAGCGCCTGCCGCTGGGCGTGGAGCCCGGGGAAGGAGGGGAGCAGGCCGGGGTGGATGTTCATCACGCGCGGGCAGCCCCCGGTGGAGGCGGTCGGCCCGAAGGCCTGCAGGAACGCGGGCCCGACCAGCCGCATCCAGCCGGCCAGGCAGACCAGGTCCACGCGGTGCCGGCCCAGGCGCTCCGCCACCTCGCGGTCGTAGGCGTCACGGTCGGTGCGGCCCTTCGAGGGGACCAGCTCGGTGGCCACCCCGGCACGCTCCGCCCGCCCGAGCGCCCCCGCGCCGGGGACGTTGGAGAGGACCACGGCCACCTCGGCGTCGACCCGGCGCCCGGCGCAGGCGTCCAGGATCGCCTGGAGGTTCGTGCCGCCGCCGGAAGCGAGCACGGCCAGCCGGATCAACGGACCACCTCGCAGGTGGCCTCGCCCTCGCCCTCCTCGATGCGTCCCACCGTCCAGGCGGGAAGGCCGCGGGCGCGAAGGAGCTCGTGAGCGGCGGCCTCGTCCCCGGGGGCCACCACCAGCGTGAGGCCGAGGCCCATGTTGAAGGTCCGGTACATCTCGGCTCGGTCCACCTGCCCCTCCCGCTCGATCAGGTCGAAGATGGGGGGCCGCGGCCAGCGGCCTTCCTCGACGACGGCGCGCGTCCCGTCCGGCAGGTTCCGGGGCACGTTGCCGGGCAGCCCGCCCCCGGTGACGTGCGCCAGGGACTTGACGGGCACCTTCTCCAGCAGCGCCAGGACGTCCTTCGCGTAGATGCGGGTGGGCTCGAGGAGCACGTCGGCCACGGCGCGCCCGCCCAGCGCGTCGAGCCGCTCCTCCGGGACGTGGCGGTCGAGCACCACCCGCCGCGCCAGCGAGTAGCCGTTGGAGTGGAGGCCGGTCGAGGCCACGCCCAGGACCAGGTCGCCGGGCGCGACCGAGCGCCCGTCCACGATCCGCGACCGCTCCACCACCCCCACCGCGAAGCCGGCCAGGTCGTACTCGCCCGGGGCGTAGAAGCCGGGGAGCTCGGCGGTCTCGCCCCCGATGAGCGCGCATCCGGCCTGCCGGCACCCCTCGGCGATCCCCTTCACCACCTCGGCGCCCTGGTCGGCGGAGAGGCTCCCGGTGGCGAAGTAGTCGAGGAAGAAGAGCGGCTCGGCCCCCACCACCGCCACGTCGTTCACGCACATGGCCACGAGGTCGATCCCGATGGTGTCGTGGCGGGAGACGGCGAAGGCCACCTTGAGCTTGGTGCCCACCCCGTCGGTCCCGGAGACGAGCACCGGCTCCCGGTACTTCTTCACGTCGAGCGCGAAGAGGCCGCCGAACCCCCCGATGCCGGCCAGGACCTCCGGGCGCAGCGTGGGGCGGGCCAGGGGCTTGAGCCTCTCGACCAGGCGATCGCCCTCGTCCATGTCGACGCCCGCGTCGCGGTAGGTGAGCGGCATGCGCGCCCCCTTACCGCGACCGCGCCGCGGGGGCAAGGCGGTTCGGCGCGGGGGCGCCGGGTGCCGGCCGCCGGGCGGCCCTGCTACCATCGCCCGCCGTATGGCCCGGCCGCGCCGCCGTCTCCTGCGCCTCGACGCCTTCCGCCTCGCCCTCTACGCCGGGCTCCTCCTCGCCACCGTCCACCTCCTCAACGCCGCCACCCTGGGGCGGGGATGGGAGATCCCGGTGGTGGGTCGGCTGGAGCACGCCGCGCAGGACTGGCTGCTCACCCGCCTGCGCGGCCCCCGTCCGCCCTCGGGCCGGGTCGTGATCGTGGCCATCGACGAGCGGTCGGTGGAGGCGGAGGGGCTGTGGCCCTGGGGCCGCGCCCGGATGGCGCGGCTGGTGGATCGGCTCGCCGGAGGGGGCACCGCCGCCATCGGCCTCGACGTCGTCTGGAGCGAGCGGGACGAGGAGGGGCGGCGCCTCTCCCGGGTGGCCGCCCTGCTCCGCGAGGCGCGCCGGTCGGCGGCCGGGAGCGCGTGGGCGGGCCGGCTGGAGCCGATCTGGCGGGCGGCGGCCGCGGGGGAGGAGGCGCCGGAGGTCGATCCCACCGAGCGCCTGGCCGACGCGATCGAGCGGGCCCGCAACGTGACCGTGGGGTTCATGTTCCTCTCCGAGCGGGACGCCCCGGGGGCCGATCAGGCGGAGCGGGCCTCGCGCCTCGCCTTCTTCCGCACCGGGGCGCTCCACCGGGTCGAAGGCGGGAGGATCGCGCCCGATCCGGCCGGGCCGCGCCCGGTGGGGCGCTCCTTCCCCGGGGTGGTTCCCCCCGTGCCGGAGATCCTCGCCGCGGCGGACAGCGGAGGCTTCTTCACCGTCCTGCCCGACGCCGACGGCGTCATCCGCCGCTACCCGGTGGTGGCGAGCGCCGCCGGCTCGACCTTCCCCTCGCTGGGCGCCGCGCTGGTGGCACGGGTCGAGGGGGCGCAGGGGGCGCCCGCGCCGGTGGTGCCGGTGGTCGCGGCGGGCGGGGCCGAGGTCCTGGAGGTGCGGATCGGGCGGGCGGTGGTGGCGACCGACGAGGACGGCCGGGTGCCGCTCGACTGGCACGGGAGCTACCGCGACTTCCCCACCTGGTCGGCCACCGACGTCCTGAACGGGCGCGTGCCGGCCGAGGCCATGCGCGGCCGGGTCGCGATCGTGGGCACCACCGCCCCGGGCACCTGGGACCAGCGGGTGACCCCGTTCGACGAGATCGCCCCGGGGGTGGTGACGCACGCCACCTTCGTCGACAACGTGCTCTCCGGGAGGATGCTGGAGCGCTCGCCGGCGGTCCTGGCGTCGGAGCTGCTGGCGCTGGTGGCGCTCGCGTTCGGCCTGGCCTGGCTCTTCGCCCGGGTGTCGAGCCTGGCCGCCGCGCCGGCGCTGCTCGCGGCGGCGGCGGCCTGGATCGCCGCGGCGGTCCTGGCGCTGCGGGAGCTCGGGGTGATCCTCGCCCTGGGGCTGCCGCTCGCCCAGATGCTGACCATGTTCGTCGCGGCCACCAGCTTCCGCTTCTTCTCGGAGGAACGGGAGAAGCGCCGCGCCCGCGAGACCTTCGGCCGGTTCCTGGCGCCGGCCATCGTGGAGGACCTGCTCGCCGAGGGGCGCGCGCCGAAGCTCGGCGGCGAGAAGCGCGAGCTCACCGTCCTCTTCGCCGACGTGCGCGGCTTCACCTCCATCTCCGAGCGGCTCGACCCGGCCCTGCTCCTCCAGCTCCTGAACGAGTACCTCACGCCCATGACCGACGTGATCGTCTCGGAAGAGGAGGGCACGCTGGACAAGTACATGGGCGACGCGATCATGGCCTTCTGGGGCGCGCCGAGGGCCCAGCCGGACCACGCCCTGCGCGCCTGCCGCGCCGCGCTGGCGATGGTCCGGCGGCTCGACGCCCTGCGGGAGGGGTGGCGCGCGAGGGGCCTGCCCGACGTGGACGTGGGCATCGGGCTCAACACCGGCCCGATGTCGGTGGGCCTGGTGGGGAGCCAGGACCGCTTCTACAACTACACCGTGCTGGGAGACGCGGTGAACCTGGGTTCGCGCCTGGAGGGCGCCAACAAGGAATACGGCACGCGCATCCTGGTGGGCGCCGCGACCGAGGCCCGGGTGCGGGAGACCGTGGTCTGCCGCGAGATCGACCTGGTGCGCGTGAAGGGGAAGCAGGAGCCGGTGGCCATCCACGAGCTGCTCGCCCTCGCCCCGGCCGGGCCGCCCCAGGCCGACCTCGTGGCCCGCTTCGGGCAGGGGCTCTCCGCCTACCGGGCCGGGCGCTGGGAGGAGGCCATCGCCCGCTTCCGGGAGGCGGACGTGCTCCGGGGCGGCGACCCCGTCTCGCGCCGGTACGTGGAGCGGTGCGAGGCGTTGCGGGTCGCGCCGCCCGCGCCGGGCTGGGACGGCGTCCACGAGATGAGGACCAAGTGATCTCGCGGACGGTTCGTTGACTCGCGGCCCCGAGGTCGGCTAAGGCTCGGCCGGAGGCGCGGCACCCGGGCACACATGGCGGACGACCAGCTCTTCCAGCGGTTCGGCAAGGAGTTCCCCGCCGGGGCGGTCCTGTTCGCCGAGGGCGAGCCGGGGCGGGAGATGTACGTCGTCCAGAAGGGGCGGGTGAACATCTCCAAGAAGGTGGGGGACGTGGAGAAGATCCTCACCTCGCTCGGCCCGGGCGAGTTCCTGGGCGAGATGTCCATCCTGAACAACAAGCCGAGGTCGGCCACCGCCACCTGCGCGGAGGCCTCGCGGCTGCTCGTCATCGACGCCAAGACCTTCGAGACGATGGTCCGCTCGAACGGCGAGATCGCCATCCGGATGATCAAGAAGCTGGCCGACCGGCTCCAGGAGGCGAACGACCAGATCGAGAACTTGCTCTTCGCCGACGCGACGGCGCGGGTGGTGCACTTTCTCGCCACCGCCGCGGAGCGCGGGACGCGGACGCCGGCGGGCCAGCGGATCGCCATCGCGCCGAAGGAGCTGGCCGGCCGGGTGGGCCTGCGCCCGAGCCAGGTGGACGACGTGCTGGTGAAGGTCGTCAAGGCCCGGATCGTCTCGGTCCTGCCGGACGGGTTCGTCGTCCCGGACGTGTCCAAGCTCCGCCAGTTCCTCGACCTCCTCCAGATGAAGTCCTACTTCGGGGACGTCTCGTGAAGCTGCGCGTCCTCGGCTGCTCCGGCGGCGAGCTGCCGCACCACCGGACCACCTGCTTCCTGGTGGACGGGCGGCTGGCCCTGGACGCCGGGGCGCTCACCGCCAGCCTCCCGCTCGAGGAGCTGCTGCGGGTCGACGACATCCTGCTCACCCACTCGCACTTCGACCACGTGAAGGACGTGCCCCTGCTGGCGGATCTGGTGGTGGGCCGGAGGCGGCGCCCGGTGCGCGTCCACGCCTCGCCGGAGTGCGCGCGCACGCTGCGGAGGGACGTCTTCAACGACCGGCTCTGGCCGGACTTCACGCGAATCCCCGATCCCCGCCGCCCGGCGGTGGAGATCCGTCCCTTCTCGACGTCGCGCCCCTTCCGGATCGGGCGGTACGCGGTCCGCCCGGTCCCGGTCTGCCATCCGGTGGAGTCGGTCGGGTTCATCGTCTCGAACGGCGGCCGCGCCTTCGCCGTCTCGGGCGACACCGGGCCGACCACGCGCCTGTGGAAGCAGGTGGACGCGGAGCGCCGGCTGCGCGCGCTCTTCGTGGAGATGAGCTTCCCCAGCACCATGCAGGCGCTGGCGGACGTCTCCGGCCACCTCACCCCGAGCACGCTCGCCACCGAGCTTGCGAAGCTCCGGCGAAACGGCTACCCCGTCTACCTCTACCACCTGAAGCCCGCCTACGCGGCCGAGCTCGAGAGGGAGCTGGCCGCGCTCCGGCTCCCCGGCGTGCGCGTGCTGGCGGTGGGCGACGAGTTCACCTTCTAGCAGGGACCCCATGGCCTGGTACTCGAAGGAGAAGAAGCTGAAGCAGAAGGCCCAGGTGCCGGAGGCGCCGCCCTCCGCCGCCAAGGGCGAGGGGATCTGGAACAAGTGCGGCTCCTGCGGCGAGGTGGTCTACAAGGCCGAGTGGGAGCGCAACTGGAACGTCTGCCCGTCCTGCGGGAACCACGATCCCCTGCCGGCCCGGCGGCGCCTCGATCTCGTGCTCGACCCCGGGTCCTTCGAGGAGCTCGACGCCGACCTGACGCCGCAGGATCCGCTCGGGTTCGTGGACTCCAAGAAGTACCGCGACAGGCTCCGGAGCACCTTCAAGGCGACCGGGCTGCGGGACGCCTTCGTCTCCGGGGTGGGGAAGATCGACGGCCGGCCCGTCTCGCTGGGCTGCTTCGCCTTCGACTTCATGGGCGGCTCGATGGGCTCGGTGGTGGGAGAGAAGGTCGCCCGCGTCTTCGACCGCGCCACCGAGCGGCGCGTCCCGGCCATCGTGTTCAGCTCGACCGGCGGCGCGAGGATGCAGGAGGGGATCTTCTCCCTCATGCAGATGGCCAAGACCTCGGCCGCGCTCCACCGCTTCCGGTCGGTCCGCAAGCCCTACCTCTCGGTCATGCTCCACCCCACCACCGGCGGCGTGGCGGCCAGCTTCGCCTGGCTGGGGGACGTCGTGATCGCGGAGCCCAAGGCCCTGATCGGCTTCGCCGGCCCCCGCGTCATCGAGCAGACCATCCGCGAGAAGCTGCCCCCGGGGTTCCAGCGGAGCGAGTTCCTGATCGAGCACGGCATGATCGACGCGATCGTGCCGCGCCCGGAGATGCGGGAGAGGCTGGTCCAGATCCTCTCGCTGCTGGGCTGAGGCTCGACCCCCGCGCCAGGCCGAACGCCTGGGTCGGAGCGCCCGTGGCCGCACCGCTCGCGTACCTCGACGCGCTCCAGCCCCTGGCCATGCGGTTCGGGCTGGAGCGGATGGAGCGCGCCCTCGAGGCGCTCGGGCGCCCGGACCGCGCCTACCCGATCCTGCACGTGGGCGGCACCAACGGGAAGGGGTCGACCTGCGCGATGGCCGCGGCGGCGCTGGCCGCGGCCGGCCACCGGGTGGGGCTCTACACCTCCCCGCATCTCCAGCGGTTCGAGGAGCGGATCCGGGTGCAGGGAGAGCCCGTCCCGGAGCCGACGCTGGCCGATCTCGTCGCCGAGGTTCGCCACGCCTGTCCCTGGCACGACGCCGCGCCCTCCGGGGAGCGGCTCACCTACTTCGAGTTCGCCACGCTCCTCGGCCTCCTCCACTTCGCCCGGGTGGGCGTGCGCGTGGCGGTGGTGGAGGTCGGCCTGGGCGGGCGCCTCGACGCGACCAACGCGGTCCTCCCCCTCGTCGCGGCGGTGGCCCGGGTGGGTCTCGACCACACCCAGCTCCTGGGGGACACGGTCGAGTCCATCGCCCGGGAGAAGGCCGGGATCTTCAAGCCGGGCGTCCCGGCGGTCGTCCACGGCGAGCAGCCCCCCGGCGCGCTCGAGGTGCTGCGGGCCGAGGCGGCCCGGCGGGGCGCCCCCCTCCGGATCGCGCCGCCCGGCTACGCGGGGACGGTGGCCCTGCGCGGACCCCACCAGCGCGCCAACGCCGCCCTGGCGGCCGAGGCGCTCGCCCTGCTCGATCGGGCCGGCGTGCCCGTCCCACCCGCGGCCGTCGCCGAGGGGATCGCCACCGCGCGCTGGCCGGGCAGGCTGGAGGAGGTGGGCGGCGTGCTGCTCGACGGCGCCCACAACCCGGACGGCGCGGCGGCCCTGGCCGCGGCGCTGGCCGCCCTCTTTCCCGGCCGGCCGGTGGAGCTCGTGTTCGGCGTGCTCGCCGACAAGGACCACGCCGCGATGGTCGCCGCCCTCGCCCCCGCGGTCCGGCGCTTCCACCTGGTGGCGCCGCCGTCCCCGCGCGCGCGTCCGCCGGACGAGCTGCGGCCGCTCGCCGAGGCCGCCGGGGCCGCCGCCCACGCCCACGGGTCGCTCCTGGAGGCGCTCGCCTGCGCCCGCCGGGAGGCGGCGGACGGCGCGGTGCCCTGCGTGGCCGGATCGCTCTACCTGGTGGGGGAGGCGCGCGCGATCCTCGGGGCGTAGCGCGCGATATCGGCGCGGGGTCTGGCTTTTTTTCGCGCACCCGGGCGCGTGGTATCCTCGCCCGGACCAACGGTTTGGAGCTCCCGATGCGTCTTCGACTCGCCCTCGCCCTCGCCGCAACCGCCCTGGCCAGCGCCGCGAGGGCGCAGGTCGAGCTCAACGTGGTGAGCGCCGTGGAGGTCCGGGACGAGGGCGCCGAGGTGGTGGTCTCCATCCGGGGCACCAAGCCGCCCAACTTCACCACCTTCTCGATGGCCGACCCGCCGCGGTTCGTGATCGATCTCTCCGAGAGCCGCTTCCAGGGGGTTCCGGACGACCTCGCCCCGCGCGGCGGGCTGATCGAGGTGGTGAAGAACCTCTCCTACGGCTCCGACGCCACCTCCATCGCCCGCGTGATGATCGCCTTCACGGTGGAGGTCGATCCGCCGGACGTGCAGACCGTGGGCGAAACCCTGCTCGTCAAGATCGCGAAGCCGGCGGGCATGGCCGTGGCGGCCGCCGCGCCGGCGCCGGACGCCGGCCGGGCGCGCGCCGACGAGGAGGCCCGCAAGCAGGCCGAGATCGCGGCGCTCCAGGCGGAGGCCGAGCGCAAGTCGCGCGAGGACGCGGAGATGCGCGCGCAGCAGGAGGCCAGGGCCGCCACCGCCCGCGAGGCCGCGGCCGTCGCGGCCGCAGGCCGCGAGGAGCAGGAGAAGCGGGCGCGCGCCGAGGAGGAGGCGCGCCGCCAGGCGGAGGCCGAGGCCACGGCGCGCGCCGAGGTGGCGGGCCAGGGGAAGGCGGACGAGAAGGCGCGCCGCGAGGCGGAGGAGCAGGCCAAGGAGCTGGCCAAGGCCGAGGAGAAGGCCCGTCGCGAGGCGGAGAAGCAGGCCAAGGAGCTGGCCAAGGCCGAGGAGAAGGCGCGCCGCGAGGCGGAGAAGCAGGCCAAGGAGCTGGCCAAGGCCGAGGAGAAGGCGCGCCGCGAGGCGGAGGAGCAGGCCAAGGAGC